>NZ_PVWF01000138.1 GCF_003003995.1 Pleurocapsa sp. CCALA 161
GATCACGCCTGTGTTAAGCATCCCTTATTGCTGCTGTCTTCCGACCCTGACAAGGTTCGGGCGTTAATACTGCATGAGTCCGAATCATTAACTAGCATAGCATATTTACTGTGATTGATTATTTAACTTTGCCAAAACGGCGATCGCGCTTTTGATAGGTAATTAGAGCTTGATGAAACTCTTCGCGGTTAAAATCTGGCCAGAGGGCGGGAGTTACGTAGATTTCGGCATAAGCAATTTGCCAAAGTAAGAAATTACTAATTCGCATTTCCCCGCTAGTACGAATTAATAAATCGGGGTGAGGAATGCCTTGAGTATAGAGATACTGTTCAAATACTCCTTCGTTAATTTCTGAGCTTTTTAAGTACCCTTGTTCTACTTTAGTAGCGATCGCCTGACAAGCCTGAATAATTTCGTGTCTGCCACCATAGTTAGTAGCCACAGTAAATTGAATACCCTGATTGTTTTTCGTATCTTCCATCGAGCGATCGATTTCTTGTCGGAGAGAAGCTGGTAAATCTTGTAAATTGCCAACAAAGCGAATTTTAACATTCTCGGCTTTCATCTCCTGCAATTCTCGTCGCAGCACCCGTTCAAATAAAGTCATGAGAAACTGGACTTCTCCGTGAGGTCTCCCCCAATTTTCCGTTGAAAAAGCATAAGCAGTTAAAGCAGGAATTCCCCAATCTTTGCAGCAGCGTAACAAATCCTTCAGAACATCTACGCCCTTCTGATGACCAATAATACGTGGTTTGCCCTGGTTTTTAGCCCAACGACCATTGCCATCCATAATCACAGCGACGTGCTGCGGGAGACGGTCTTTACTCAAATCCGTGGGTAACTGTTGCAAAATGATTGGCTCTACGCTCATCTTTTAACACTGAACATTAAACATCGACCACTAAACATTAAATCTATCTAAATTGCCAGGAATAATTATTGCTTCTTGCGAGAATTTGAGGGCAAGAAACGCCAAACCCGCTCAAGCAAAACCTTGCCCTGAAATCCAATTTTGCGACTAAGACGCACAGCATCTCCTTCGGCGATTGGGGTAAATCTTTCTCGTAATAGCTCTTTTAGTTTACTACTGGTTAGGGGTCTATTTAACGTTCCTCTTTCGGCTAAAGAAATTGAGCCTGTTTCTTCAGAGACAACAATACACAAACACTTTTCTACTCGCTCGGTAATGCCCATAGCTGCGCGATGACGAGTTCCTAACTGACGGGAAGCGGTACGCTCTGACAATGGTAGAATTGCTGCTGCTGCCAAAATTCTGGAGCCACTAATTACTACCGCCCCATCGTGTAGTAAGGTAGTAGTTTGAAAAATAGTTTGGATTAGTTCTTTAGAAACCTCGGCATTCAAGCTAACTCCTACAGAAACATAATCTTCGTCTTCTAAAGATCCTGTGGTTTCCATTAAGATCAAAGCGCCTGTACGGTTTTGAGATAGTTCTTTAACCGCTTCAACAATACGGTCGATTACGCTGTCTGGCTGAGTTTTAGGTCTACCGGCTCCTTGAAATAGCTTTAAAATTTCACCGCGCCCAATTTGCTCCAAAAGACGACGAAATTGCGATTGAAAAATTACCGCCATGGCGACAGCCGAACCCAAGACTAATTTTTCAAATAAGAACTTGAGTAACTCTAGCTTTAGTTTTCCGCTGACTACGGTTGCCAACATCAAGATGATAAAACCCCTAATCATCCACAAGCTACGACGTTCACCCTCGCCAATAATTAACAGCAGGGCATAACTTAGGGCTAAGACTAAGCCCAGATCGATGATGTTGATTAAATCTGGCAACCAAGAAAGAATCTGGTTGAAGTCAGGAACCAAACCCGACAATGACATTATGTTAGTTACTCGACTATGAGTGATTAAGGTAAGAAGACAAACCTGGATCAAGAGACTGAATTACACTAAAGAGTATGGAAACCCAGTCACAGTCAATAGTATGCGAGCTTCCATACTAAATTTATTCATGTTTTACCAATCTTTCAGGCAAGCGATCGCGTTCAATTAGATTATGATAGGTTTCCCGCTCAATAATTAAATTAGCTTCTCCTTCATAAACTACAACTGCTGCTGGTCTACCGATACGATTATAGTTTGATGCCATGCTGTAATTGTATGCCCCTGTATCCAGGACTACTAATATATCTCCTGGTTCGGTTTTTGGTAAGGTTGCTTTTTTAATTACTACATCTCCTGATTCGCAGTGTTTTCCCGCTACGGTGACTTCTTCAGTTAGGGGCTCAGACATCCGATTGGCAATTACTGCGCGATATACGGACTGATAAGTAATCGGACGAGGATTATCCGACATGCCACCATCTACCGCCACATAGGTATGAAAATTAGGAATTTCTTTGCGGCTACCAACGGTATATGCCGTGACGCAAGCAGAACCAATTAAGGATCTACCTGGTTCGGCAATGAGTCTGGGTAAGGGTAAACCTGTTTCCTGACAAGCTTTTTCTACTGCTTGACTGACTGCTTTAACCCATTCAGAAATACTTGGGGGGTCGTCTGATTCTGTATAGCGAATACCTAAACCGCCACCAACGTTAAGAGTTGTTACGGGCAAACCATAACTCTGAGCTTTTTGTAGCCAATCTACTAAAACCACTGCTAAATCTTGGTGAGGTTGTCGTTCAAAAATTTGCGACCCAATATGAGCGTGTAAACCAATACAGCTAATGCTTGACTGTTGACTTAAATAAGCAAACACTTCTTCTAGTTGATTTGGATCGAAACCAAACTTACTATCTAAATGTCCTGTACGAATATATTCGTGAGTGTGACACTCAATGCCTGGAG
Organism: Pleurocapsa sp. CCALA 161; assembly: GCF_003003995.1. GTDB lineage: Bacteria > Cyanobacteriota > Cyanobacteriia > Cyanobacteriales > Xenococcaceae > Waterburya. The sequence goes on from NZ_PVWF01000138.1 coordinate 2,824, forward strand.
TAAGGCGAATCATAATCGGTACTGGTATGTCGCTGTGATCAGTGGCAATTTGGGTTAAAGTTTTTAACTCTAACCAGTTATCCACCATAATCGTGCAGCCAGCTTCGACGGCTAATTCTAGTTCAGCAGCAGATTTATTATTGCCGTGAAAATAAATTTTGTCTTTGCTTACTCCCGCTTCCAGGGTTGTGTATAGTTCTCCACCTGATACGACATCAAAGCCCAAACCTTCACTGTCAATAATACGGCATACTGCCATACAGCTCCAGGCTTTAGAAGCATAGATGACTAAGGATTCTCCGCCATAGTAGGTAGCAAAACTATCGCGATACTGACTGCAAGCCGTTCTGAGGGTAAACTCATCTAAAACATAGAGAGGAGAACCGTACTGTTGAACCAACAGTTGCAATTCACAACCGCCAATTTCTAGCTGATTATTGCTGTTGACTTGAGCAGTCAGGGGCATCAACTCCTGATTGGGTGAAGGAGGAACTTCGAGACTAGTGATTTGAGGAATGTAACGATGTCCCGTGTTTGGTAAACTGCGATCGGTCGAAAGCATAGTTAGATCTTTATTTGTTAGCGTGTAAAATCATCAATAGTTTAGTTACTTTCTAGTTTACAGTTGTCTAGGAGCAAAACATAGGATAATCGATGATTATTAGTAGCAAATAAAGATCTTGTACTCGTGATGGGAATTAGTTTAAAGCAAAGCTAATTAGCAATAGGAGAATTAGCAAGCTTACTCCATTCATTCCAAGAACCATCATAGTTTTTCACCTCAGGGTAGCCTAATAGATATTTCAGAATAAACCAGGTATGGGCAGACCTTCCTCCAACGGCGCAATAGGGAATAATTAATTTGTTCTGGGCATCTAAATCGCCATAAATCTTTTGTAGGTCACCTGCCGATTTAAAAGTCCCGTCTTTATTGTGAGCTAATTCATAATAAATATTGACCGCACCAGGAATGTGTCCTGCTAGCTCATCTGCTTGAGGTGGTGCTTGTAAGTATATTTCTCCTCGATACTCTTGAGCTGTGCGAACATCAAGTAAAATGCAGTTTCCTTGCTCGATAGATTTTTTCACTTCTGTTGCGGTAATTCTCAAAGTACTGTCTAAGTCAGGAATTGGGTAGCGAGTAGGAGTGACTTGGGTTTTATCTGTAGTTAAAGGAAAACCTTCTTGTTGCCATTTTTGACGACCTCCATTAAGAATTTTGACATTTTGATGTCCCAATAATTTAAGCAGCCAAAAGGTACAGCCAGAGGTTGCAGCATAACCACCATGAACTGTTACTACCGTCATATCATTGGTAATGCCAGAGTCAGATAAAAGCTTGGCTATCAATCTTGGGTCGAGGTTTAGAGTCATATTAGAAGAGAGTTGGGTCATAGCCGACCAAAAAATTGATCCAGGAAGATGACCTCGATCGTATGCTTGAGAATTTAGGTCTATTTCAACAATACGTAGCTTAGGGTCGTCTAGGTGTTTAGCTAACCATTGTGTTGACACTAAAGTTTCGGGGTATGTATAGCTCATGGCAAGAGATCTTTTATATGCTTGTATATTAAAGACATCTTAGAGAGGGTACGACTCGGCTCATAGTCCCCGAAAGAGTACACTTTCATACTCAAACCAGATAGATGACAGACTCCTTAGTAACTCTTTTTAAAGCGATCGCTAATAGTCCGAACGAACAAACCCTGGAGCAAGAAGTAATTCCTCAAATCGGTGCTTATTTCAGCGCTAAACGCTGTCGGCTATTTCTGATTAATCAACTTCCCGCTAAAATATCAGACTTCGGGAAACAAGCCTTATCGCGGGAACATAATCCTGTCTTAAATTATTTATGGGAACATCATGCTCCCGTACATGAAAACATCTTGTTGTCAGCATCTAAGTGGCAAGGAATTTGTCCTCGTTTCGACCATGGTCATGTAATGGCAGGGCCGATTGTTGCTAATGGTTCATTAATTGGCGGTTTGGGAGTTACTCGCGATCGCTTCACCCCTGCTTTCAGCCAGCAAAATATTACCGACATGAGTGGTTTATGTCTACACATATCGACTTTCCTCTTGCAAAAACAACTATCTGCTGTAGAATCTAATTCTGCTGAAATTAAGCTCCTAACTCCTAGGGAAATAGCGATCGCTAAACTAGTAGCTCAAGGATTAACTAACGCCGAAATTGGCAAGAAGCTCTGGATTCAAGAAAATTCTGTTAAGCAGGCCCTCAAGCGCATGTTTCGCAAATTGAATATTTCTTCCCGTACCAGTCTGGTTGCTCTGCTGCTGCAATAAAGTCGCTTCACTCCAGCTATAAGCTGTAAGCTATAAGCTATAAGCTTTTTTGATAATTATCAAGTCAGGTTGAATTTGTGCTGTGAAAAAGATCGCCATTAAATTACTAACTCCCGCTGAAGTACCAGAGATAGTAGAGTTAGATCGAATTTGTCTGGGAGGTCTGTGGACAGAAGCGGCTTATCTGCGAGAAATTGCTAGTGACAAAAGTACCCTCATAATTTTGCGCTTGTGGGAATCCGAGCTTAATAATCAACCTCAAATCATTGGCATGGGCTGCCTTTGGTCAATTGTAGATGAAGCCCACATTACTCTCTTGGGAATTCACCCCGATTTTCGCCGTCAGGGATTAGGGAGACTACTGTTATTTAGCTTGCTTGAAGATGCGATCGCGCGACAGCTAGAACGGGCAACTTTAGAAGTCAATGAACATAATTTAGGGGCGATAAATCTCTATCAAAAGTATGGTTTTCAAATTGCTGGCAGCAGAAAAAATTACTATCAACCCGCAGGAGATGATGCTCTAGTTCTTTGGCTCAAAGGTATACAACAAGATACTTTTAAAACGAATCTACGACAATGGCAAGACCAATTAGGCGATCGCCTAAGTAAAAATTCCTATCATTTAAAGCAAACTAAATTCTGTTAAATTCCTTACCGTATTTCCCGTCCATTCCAGTCGAGTCAGGAAACCAAAAGGCTGTGCTAAAATCACCAATAATAAGGGCATAGCAGGTGGATGGAATAAGACATGTTTGAACGCTTCACAGAAAAGGCAATAAAAGTGATTATGTTAGCCCAGGAGGAAGCACGCCGTCTGGGTCATAATTTCGTAGGGACTGAACAGATTCTCTTGGGTTTAATCGGAGAGGGTACTGGAGTCGCCGCTAAGGTTCTCAAATCAATGGGAGTAAATCTAAAAGATGCTCGTATTGAAGTTGAAAAAATCATCGGGCGTGGTTCTGGCTTTGTCGCAGTAGAAATTCCCTTTACCCCGAGAGCTAAAAGAGTTCTGGAATTATCTCTAGAAGAAGCTCGCCAGTTAGGTCATAACTATATTGGCACTGAGCATTTACTTTTAGGATTAATTAGAGAAGGGGAAGGAGTTGCTGCCAGAGTCCTCGAAAACCTGGGCGTAGACTTGTCTAAAGTCCGCACCCAAGTAATTAGAATGTTAGGAGAAACTGCCGAAGTAGCTGCTGGTTCTGGCGCGACTCAGGGTAGGAATAAAACACCGACTCTGGATGAATTTGGCTCAAATCTAACTCAAATGGCAGGAGAAGGAAAACTCGATCCTGTGGTGGGTAGACAGAAAGAAATTGAGCGAGTTATTCAAATTCTGGGTCGTCGAACTAAAAATAACCCTGTTCTCATTGGTGAACCGGGGGTTGGTAAAACAGCGATCGCCGAAGGCTTGGCGCAGCGCATTGCTAATCGAGATATTCCTGATATTTTGGAAGACAAGCGAGTTGTTACCTTAGATATCGGTTTATTGGTAGCTGGGACAAAATACCGTGGTGAATTTGAGGAACGTCTCAAAAAAATCATGGATGAAATTCGCCAAGCTGGCAATGTAATTCTCGTAATTGACGAAGTACATACTCTAATTGGTGCTGGTGCTGCCGAAGGGGCGATCGATGCTGCTAATATTCTCAAGCCAGCTTTAGCTAGGGGTGAATTGCAGTGTATCGGTGCTACCACTCTAGATGAATACCGTAAACATATCGAGCGAGATGCAGCCTTAGAACGTCGTTTCCAACCCGTACAGGTAGGAGAACCATCAGTAGATGAAACTATTGAGATTCTCTACGGTTTGCGTGAGCGTTACGAACAGCATCACAAGTTAAAAATATTAGACGAAGCCTTAGAAGCAGCAGCCAAGCTGTCGGATCGCTATATTAGCGATCGCTTTTTACCCGATAAGGCGATCGACTTAATTGATGAGGCTGGTTCTCGCGTCCGTTTAATTAATTCTCAACTTCCTCCCGCAGCTAAAGAGCTAGACAGGGAATTAAGAGAAATACTTAAACAAAAAGACGAGGCAGTCAGATCTCAAGATTTCGACCAGGCTGGAGAATTGCGCGATCGCGAAATGGAAATCAAAGAGCAGATCCGCACGATTGCTTCTAATAAGAAAAACGAAGCTGACGACGGTGAAGATAATGCCAACGTTGATGCCGAGGAAATCGCCCACATCGTGGCATCTTGGACTGGAGTACCAGTGAACAAGATCACTGAATCTGAGTCGGAAAAACTAATGCATATGGAGGATACCCTTCATCAGCGCATTATCGGACAGGAAGACGCGGTTAAAGCCACTTCTCGCGCTATCAGACGAGCTAGAGTTGGTCTAAAGAATCCTAATCGTCCCATTGCTAGTTTCATCTTCTCTGGCCCAACTGGGGTAGGTAAAACCGAGCTGACCAAAGCTTTAGCAGCTTACTTCTTTGGTTCAGAAGATGCGATGATCCGCCTTGATATGTCCGAATACATGGAACGCCATACAGTTTCCAAACTGATTGGTTCTCCTCCAGGCTATGTCGGTTACAACGAAGGTGGACAGCTAACCGAAGCCGTACGTCGTCGTCCTTATACCGTAGTGCTGTTTGATGAAATTGAGAAAGCACACCCCGACATCTTCAATATGCTCTTGCAGATCCTAGAAGATGGTCGCTTAACTGATGCTAAAGGTAGAACAGTAGACTTTAAAAATACGCTGCTGATCTTGACTTCTAACATTGGGTCTAAAGTGATTGAAAAAGGTGGTGGTGGTCTTGGTTTCGAGTTTGCTGATGACCAAGCAGAAGCTAAATACAACCGCATCCGTTCTTTGGTTAACGAAGAGTTAAAAAGCTACTTCCGTCCAGAGTTCCTCAATCGTCTCGATGAAATTATTGTTTTCCGTCAGCTTAATAAAGACGAAGTCAAAGAAATCAGCGAGATCTTGCTCAAAGAAGTGTTCCAGCGCTTAACTGAGAAAGAGATTACCTTGGAAGTTACCGATAAATTTAAGGAGCGGTTAGTAGATGAAGGGTTTAATCCCGCCTACGGTGCGCGTCCTCTACGTCGGGCAATCATGCGTCTATTAGAGGATGTCCTGGCTGAAGAGATTCTATCTGGTCGTCTGCGAGAAGGAGACACCGCCACGGTAGATATCGACGAAGAAAATAAGGTTGCGATTGTACCCCAAAAAGAGAAAATAGAATTACTGCCTTCTTCATAATCAATCACAATTAAATTAATAATTTAGGTAGAGATATCACAAGCTCTACTTTTTTTTGGCTGATTGCAGCAATAGTTAAAGCAAAGATGCGGAATAAGCAATATGGCAATATCTTAGTGCAGAGGCACAAATCCAGAAAAAGGCTTTAAAATCAAGTTTTGCTGATTTAGATTGATTTTTGTTAATCGAGATCGCGATCGCTAAGTTTACTAGTACACTTTGAATAAAAATAGCTGGTAAATAATTACCTATTTGCTTGAAATCTAGCCCAGTTCCAGCTTAAAACCTAAAACCTAAAAACGTTAGACTTATATTTTTTGCTAACAGCTAAAACTTAATTTATCTTTTAAACTACCATTATTTGGTAGCCTAAAAAATATGACAAATTCATCTCCTCCAGAACCACCAAATCCCATCCCAGAAAGACGTAGAAGACCAGCAACTGGTGTCACCTTTGACGAACTTATCGCGATTATCGTCGCTTTTTCGACTATTGGTACTATCTTACTTTGGGCTATTGGTGGTAGAAACAATAAGCTGGCGAGCAATCTTGGTTTGAATGGCGATGGGACTCCGTCCACCTTGCGCGATCGCAGTTTGCTCACTTCAGATCGGGCGAATGATACTAGCTTTGGTTTTGGCAACATTTTGTCAAAAGACACCAATGCTGATGCCAGTGTAAGGGAGCAAGAGCTAGAAGCAGAGAATCGTCGATTAACTGCTCGACTGAGGGAACAAGATGCTCCTGTGGTATATATTCCGCCTAATACAACAGTTAATTTACCACCCAAAGTAGAACGGCAATCTATTTCCCTTGATTCTGGGGCTAAACTAGTTCCCTTGGCTGGGGTAGCTACTTTGCCTGGATTGAGAAATCAACCTGGCGAACGCTCTCCAACTAAAGCTGAGAATAAGGTTGAAACTGAACCTCAAATAGGTATGTCAGAAAAGGTCAAGCCTGAAACACAGGTTGCTCCAATCCCTACACCTGTCCAACAAGCTCCAACGGCTGCTCCTGAAACCAAAATACCTCAAGATGTTGCTGTTGATTATTGGGCTTATCCCTTTATTAAGCAGATAAGGGACAAGGGGTTAGTTCCTGACATAGCGAAAAATCAGGAGTTAGAGCCAAATGCTCTAATCACTAGAGCGAGCATGGCAACTTTGGTTAGTCAGGCTTTTGATCAACAGCCTGAAACACAGGCTATTAAGAAATTCAATGATGTCAGTAATAACAATGAGCTGGCTAAGGATATCGACAAAGCGGTACGGACTGGCTTTATGCAAGGCTACTCCAATAACGAATTTAAGCCTTTAGAAAATATTCCTCGTTATCAGGTACTGGTTACTTTAGCCACAGGACTGGGTTTGCAGCCATCACAGGATGCCGACCAAATTCTTCAGCAGTTTGGCGATCTTGCTCAGATGCCAGATTGGGCTAAACAACAGGTAGCAGCAGCAACGGAAGCTGGATTAGTAGTTAACCCGCCTGATGTTGACAAAGGCTCTTTAGCGCCAGAAAGACCAGCAACTAGAGGAGAAGTCGTAGCTATGATCCACCAAGCTTTAGTTAAAACTGGTAAGCTTAACCCTTTAGAGTCTGAATATATCGTTAAGCCATAAAAGTTTTTGAGGCAGTTATTTAATCAGGCAGAAAATAATTTTGGTAATTTACAACCAAAACCCCTAGATTAATTTCAGGGGTTTTTTAATGGGTTAGTTAAGACTGACCAATCCTAAATCCGTTTCATACAGGTTACTTAAAAACAGGTTAATTATCTTATGTCTGCTCCTCCAATTCAGTGGTATCCAGGACACATAGCTAAAGCAGAAAAACAATTAAAAGAACAGCTAGGAAAAGTAGATGTAGTTTTAGAGATCCTTGATGCCAGAATTCCGCTAGCTTCTCACCATCCCCAAATAAATAGCTGGATTGGCACTAAACCTAAAATCACTGTGCTAAACCGCGAGGATATGATTCCTGAAGCGGCAAAACAAGAATGGTT
>NZ_PVWF01000025.1 GCF_003003995.1 Pleurocapsa sp. CCALA 161
TTGTTCATTGTTCACTGCTCATTGCTCATTGTTCATTGCTCATTGTTCACTGCTCATTGCTCATTGTTCACTGCTCACTGCTCATTGCTCATTGTTCATTGTTCACTGCTCACTGCTCATTGCTCATTGTTCATTGCTCATTGTTCACTGCTCATTGCTCATTGTTCATTGCTCATTGTTCATTGCTCATTGCTCATTGTTCATTGCTCATTGTTCAGTGCTCATTGCTCATTGTTCACTGCTCACTGCTCATTGCTCATTGTTCATTGTTCACTGCTCACTGCTCATTGCTCATTGTTCATTGCTCATTGCTCATTGCTCATTGTTCACTGCTCACTGCTCATTGTTCACTGCTCATTGCTCATTGTTCACTGCTCAAGTTGTATATTCTGCGTTAATTTCAACGTACTTATAAGTTAAGTCGCAACCCCAAGCAGTACTTTGACCAGAACCTAAACCAATATCAACTGAAATTAAAACAGTATCTCCTTGTAGATATTCTCCTGCTGCTGCTGTTTTAAGGTAATTACTAGCAGCATTGCGATCGAACTCTTGAGGCTGTCCATTCCGCATCAAGACCAAATCTCCCAGCTTAATATTTAGCTCATCTTGATGAAATTTAACTCCAGCTCTACCCGCTGCTGCTGCAATTCTGCCCCAGTTGGGATCTCGACCAAATACGGCTGACTTAACCAAAGATGAACCGACGATAGTTTTGGCTACTTGAGACGCTGCTCGATCACTAGGTGCGCCTGATACTTGAACTTCAATCAGGCAGGTTGCTCCTTCGCCGTCACGAGCGATCGCTTTAGCTAGATGTTGGCAAACTGCGGTGAGCATACTCTCTAGCTTTTGAGCGTTGGGACTATCTTCGGTAATTGCGGTGGTGCGAGACTGTCCATTCGCCAGCGCCAGCACACAGTCATTAGTACTTGTATCACCATCGACAGTAACCTGATTAAAGCTTCGATCTACGGCTCGTTTTAACATTTGATGCCATAAACCAGTAGATACGGCAGCGTCACAGGTAATAAACCCGAGCATTGTCGCCATGTTAGGGGCGATCATTCCCGAACCTTTAGCCATCCCCCCAATTCGGACAGGACGACCTTCAATAGTACTTTCTAAGGCAATTTCTTTAGTAACCAGGTCAGTGGTAACGATCGCCTTGGCTGCATCAGCCCCACCCTTTTCACTGGCTGCTCTAACCAAAGGCATAATTCCCTGACGAAGCTGTTCCATCTTGATTCTTTTGCCAATTACCCCTGTAGAAGCCAGCAGAACGGCTTGAGGATCGATATTCAGTTCTTGAGCCAGTAGTCGGGCGCTTTCTTGAGCATCTGACCAGCCTGCCTCCCCTGTGGCAGCATTAGCCTGTCCTGCATTACATAAGATTGCTCTGGCACTGGCTTTTAATTGAAGACACTGACGACAATAATCAATGCAGGCAGCACGCACCTGTGAAGTGGTAAAGACCCCTGCGGCGATCGCGTCTGATTGGGACAAAATCAGCGCCAAGTCTTTTGCTCCAGTAGATTTTAATCCTGCGACAATGCCTGCTGCTATAAATCCTTTGGGGGCAGTGACGCCACCTTCAACTACCTGCCAATCTGCCATTTCTCTGCAATTATTTAAGTGGTTTCAGGCTGATTATACCAAGACTTATAAATCTTAAACTTGAGTAGTTTCAAGTCTTAATTTTACCGCCTTATGGTAAATTGGGCTGTAGTAGCAATATTACTGGCAATATTAGTGATAGTATCGCCTAACTATAATTATCAGTCGGTTTGGCGCAGATTTTCTGTGCGAACGTAAGGGGGAAAGCCCAGTGAAAATCTGGCACTGTCCCGCAACTGTAAGGAGTTTGCCCTCGGCAATCTCCAAAGTCAGAATGCCCACCGATGGTCTTATACATTAGCTTTTTTGAAATCTGCGAGGTACAGATAATGCTAGTTTCCGTAAATTCCTGTGGCAGTTTAATTACTCTACAAAATTTCTGCTTATTTGCAGCTTTGATCGCCAGCTTAACGTTACCAAGTTGGCGGTGAGGCTAATTAAGCAGATAGTGCTGGGCACTCCTACACCAGTTAGCATCTGCTCGGATTTCATCAAGTTCGGTTTATTTTCGGCTGATTCAATACAAAACTTAGGTAATTCATGAATAAGAAAGCGATCGCTTTTGGTTTGGCTGCTACTGTCTTGTTGAGCATTAACCTTTTATTTAATGCTGCTCCTGCTTTAGCCCATCATCCCATGGGAGGTAACCTACCCAATAACTTTGGGGAAGGATTTATTTCTGGCTTGGCTCATCCAGTAATCGGCATCGACCATTTAACCTTTGTCATTGCCATTGGTTTACTCGCTGCATTAAGTAAGAAAATCGGTATAGTTATGCCTGGGATTTTTGTAACTGCCACTGCTGTGGGGGCAGGAATGCATTTGCAAGGAATCAACTTACCTGTACCAGAATTAATTATTTCTACTTCTGTATTAGCGATGGGCATCTTCTTAGCTAGAGAAAGTCAAGCTAATTTGAGCTTATTAACTGTTTTAACAGCGTTTGCAGGCATTTTTCATGGTTATGCTTACGCAGAATCTATTTTTGGCGTAGAAATGACCACTTTAGGCGCTTATTTATTAGGTTTTAGTTTAATTCAGTTAATCATCAGCGGGATCGCTTTTTATACTGCTCAAGCTTTGAACAGATCTACGGTCAAATCACCTTTGTCTCTGCGCTTTGCGGGCTTTGCAATCTGTGGCGTTGGTTTTACTTTTCTGACCAACGTAGTTTTAGGTTTATTATTCCCCGTTTAACTTTAACTAACTTATAACTAATTAAACTAATGCACAAAATACCAGTAACCGTCATTTCAGGTTTTCTAGGGGCAGGCAAAACTACCCTGGTACGTCATCTACTGCAAAACAATCAGGGCAAACGCATCGCTGTTTTAGTTAATGAATTTGGCGAAGTTGGCATTGATGGCGATTTATTGCGATCGTGTCAGATTTGTGATGATGAATCCAATCCTGAGAGTAATATTGTTGAATTAACTAATGGCTGTCTGTGCTGTACTGTTCAAGAAGAATTTTATCCTGTGATGCAAGAGTTACTCAAGCGTCGAGATCAGATAGACTGTCTAGTGATCGAAACTTCAGGGTTGGCTTTACCTAAACCCCTGATTCAAGCTTTTCAGTGGCCAGCAATTCGTAACAGCGCCACTGTAGATGGTGTAGTCACAGTAGTCGATTGTCATGCCCTGGGGATGGGTAATTTAGTCGGCGATTTGGCTGCTTTAGAATCTCAAAGAGCAGACGATCCTAATCTCGACCACGAAACTCCGATTGAAGAGCTTTTTGAAGATCAGTTAGCCTGTGCCGATCTAGTATTGCTCACCAAAACCGATTTGGTAGATGATCGAACCTTGACCAAAGTTAAAAGCTGGCTGGAGCATGAGTTGCAGCCTGGGGTAAAAGTGGTCACTGTCAAAGATGGGTCAATTAGCCCCGATCTGCTGTTAGGGTTTAATGCTGCGGTAGAAGATGACTTGGATAACCGTCATTCTCACCACGACCATGAAGCGGAACACGAACATGATGAAGATATTAATTCCATCGAACTAATTTTAGACCAATCGTTTGAGCCTCAAGCTTTAATTCAACAACTAAAAGAACTATCAGCCCAACAGGAAATCTATCGCGTTAAAGGTTTTGTCAACGTGGGCAATAAGCCCATGCGCTTAGTATTGCAGGGGGTAGGAAATCGTTTTGAGACTTTTTACGATCGCCTCTGGACAAAAAATGAATCTCGGCAAACTAAATTAGTCTTAATTGGACAAAATTTAAACCGCCAGATCATTGAAGCTAAACTGGTTCAACCGAAAACCTTAGCCTAAATAATTTTAATTTATTTATCAAAAAAGCTTTTAGCTTTTAGCTTTTAGCTAATTGGGTAAAAGCTAAGAGCTATTAAATTAGTGCTAATTTTTGCAATATATGTGAATTTACTGTAAAATTTGCTAGCTAAACTAGATCATCATGACTGTGATGTGGTAACTTCCGCTAGAATTACGGTGGAGTAAACCTGTAGTTTATTCTGTTAACGGCTCATATATCTCAGAAAGTATCATGAAAATTAAAACATTAGCTAGCATGTTTGCTGGGCTTGGTGTGATTATCAGTAGCGCGGTCGTCAACCCTGCCACAGCCCAAACTAAAAATACTAATACTTATTATTGCGCTCAATTAAACAATAGTTGGAACACTTTTGTTAATACCCCAAGAGGCAGAGTAAAACTGATCAACTGGGAAAATGAATTTTCTCCCGATTGGACACCTCAAAAAAGATGTTCTGCGGTATCCAGTAGATTTCAAAAATTTCTTGACCAGGGTAATTTGAAGTTCATCCGCACAGGAAACGTCAACAATCTGCCAGTTCTGTGTGTAGCTGACGCTCGCGGTGGTAGCTGCCCTGACGAAAATGTGCTGGTCACTCTCAAGCCAGAAACCGATCCAGAACAGGTGCTAATTCAGTTAGTAGATTTCCGTCGTAGTGTTAGTGGAGAAACCTTAACCCTCAGTGCGGATGATCCTGGATTTTACGCTGACGGAGAATTTTATGTCGATATGGACAAATTCCTCGAAAAAGTACCTGTGGAAAATTAAGCTCCAGCTTGTAAAGTACTAATGCTAGATTTAATTAATGAAATGGCCACCCCAGCAGGGTTATAAAAACCAGGACATCAAAGGGAAAAGGGATTATAACTATTCCTTTTTCAACCCAACATCCCAAGTTGCCAAGATGATATTTTGTCTTATCTGTACTGGGGTGTTTTTGTCTGGAGATGGCGATCGCTTAAAAACGCCGATCGCTTCGGTTTCTCCCCAAAGTTTAGCTACCAAGATTACGCAAATAGCATCAAATATTACCGTCAGAATCTTAAACCAAGATTTTTTAGGTTCTGGGTTTATTGTCCAACACAATAATCAAGAATATCTGGTAGTTACGAACCAGCATGTTCTGAGGGCAGGAGAACCTCCTTACACCATTGAAACTGTTGACGGTAGTACTTATCGTGGAGAAGTAATTACTGAGGCGAACACTGTCAAAGATCAATACGATCTCGCAGTTCTTAGATTCAAAGCCGATACTGACTATCAGACAGCAAAAATCGGCAGTTCTTTAAACTTAGAAGTGGGAGAATCAGTCTTTGCAGCGGGCTTTCCGTACCAAGAATCAAGCTCTACAAAAACGGCTGGAGTTGCGACGAAATCTAATCTTTTTCCCCAAAAAAAATTAACTTTAAAATCAGGTAGGGTAGCAATCGTTCTCAATCAAGCTTTGGACGAAGGCTACCAGATTGGCTATACCAATGATGTCAAAAAAGGCATGAGTGGCGGACCATTATTAAATTCTCAGGGAGAAGTAATTGGAGTAAACGGCAAGCACGCTTTCCCTTTGTGGGAATCTCCAGAAATTTATCAAGATGGTTCAGAACTATGTCCAGCACTACAGGAATTAATTAACCGCTCTAGTTTGGCGATTCCCATTGAAAAAACTGTTCAACTGACAACGGAGTTAAAACCCGTTAAACCGCCTGAAGTTGAAGCATCACTTAAATCCAACCGCTCAGAACAAGAGCGACAGTTAGTTGCTAAAATGCAGGCGCAAGCAAAAGCAACTCAACTAGAGTGTCACGAGCAAAATACTCCTCTTCTACGATTTTAAACAGATTTTAAACATAATTAATTAATCCCAAAGCGATAGCCTTTACCATAGACAGTATGAATTAATTGAGTTTCATGTTTAATTTCAATCTTGCGTCGCAATAGTCTTACCAATGCAGCTAGCACATTACTACTGGGTTGCTCATCAGCTTGCCAGAGATAGCGATAAATTTCTTCGTGGGTTAAAAGCCTCTCTGGATGTTCCATGAAGTAGGTTAGTAGCTGGATTTCTTTTTCCGAAAGGTCGATCGCTTTGCCTTGGCGATATACCACCTGATTATCAGGATCTAATTCAAGATCTGCTACTTTTAAGCGATCGCTATTAGGCATTTCTAGGGTTGAGCGGCGTAATAAAGCCCTCACTCTAGCCAGCAATTCCCTCAACTCAAAGGGTTTAACCAGATAATCATCTGCTCCTGCATCCAAGCCATCAACGCGATCGTCTACTGTATCTTTAGCGGTTAAAAATAAGACAGGAGTAGCCAAAAAGTGCGATCGCACTGAACGACAGATCTCTATTCCCGAATGATGGGGTAACATCCAATCTAGAATTAGTAGATCGTATTGGTTTTGCAACGCTAGGTTCATTCCTGCTGCGCCGTTATTAGCGACATCAACCTGATAGCCTTCCTGTAATAAAATTCGACTTAAAGGATCGCTTAATTCAGTTTCATCATCCACCAAGAGAATTTTCATGAGATTGTTTGTGTAAGATAGTTTTTAGTTCTTAGTTCTTAGTTCTTAGTTTTTAGTTCTTAGTTCTTAGTTTTTGGTTTTTAGCTTACAGCTTATAGCCTATAGCTTATAGCTTAAAATATAGAGATTAGAAATATAAAAAAAAACAGTAGTTTGATTATGCAATATCGGCGCTTTGGTCGTACAGAGTTACAGATGCCCATTTTTTCCTGTGGAGGAATGAGATATCAATATAAATGGCAGGAGCTACCACAATCTGACATCCCCGAAGCTAATCAGCACAATCTAGAAGCCACTATTCGTCGTTCGTTTGAGCTAGGAATCAATCATATTGAAACTGCCAGGGGTTATGGTACTTCTGAAATGCAGTTGGGACAGATTTTACCCCAACTGCCTAGAGAAAAACTAATCTTTCAAACCAAAGTCTCTCCTAAGAGCGATTCTTTAGACTTCCGCCGTCAATTTGAACAGTCTCTAAACTTTTGTCAGTTAGAATATGTCGATCTTTTAGGACTCCACGGCATCAATAATCAAGAAACTTTCCACAACAGTATGCGCCCTGGTGGATGTCTTGATGAAGCTAAAAAACTTAAGGCAGCAGGAAAAGTAAGACATATTGGCTTTTCTACCCACGGCTCAACAGAAATTATTACCCAAGCGATCGCCACAGGGGAGTTTGACTATGTGAATCTCCACTGGTACTACATCAATCAGTGGAATTGGTCAGCCATTGAAGCAGCACAACGTCAAGATATGGGTGTATTTATTATCTCTCCTGCTGATAAGGGAGGGCATCTTTATAATCCGCCAGCAAAACTAGTGGAATTATGTCAGCCTCTTAGTCCAATGGTATTTAACGACTTATTTTGCTTATCTCATCCTCAAGTTCATACCCTCAGCTTAGGTGCAGCTAAACCTTCAGATTTTGAGGAACATCTCAAAGTTTTACCACTGCTAGACAAAGCAGACGAAATCTTACCCCCAATTTTAGAACGTTTAGAGCAAGAGGCGATCGCCGTACTGGGCAAAGACTGGTTTAGTAACTGGAAAGTGGGGCTACCTAGCTATGAACAAACTCCGGGCAATGTCAATCTACCTGTAATTCTTTGGCTGCGTAATTTAGCTTTGGCTTACGACATGATTGAATATGGTCAGGCTCGTTATAACCTCCTAACAAATGGTGGTCATTGGTTTCCTGGCGCTAAAGCTGACAAGGTATCTCAGCTAAATCTACAACCTTGTTTGATTAATAGTCCCTATGCAGAAAAAATCCCCAATCTATTAATCGAAACCGACAGGCTACTTGGTGGCGCACCTGTTAAACGTCTTTCTCAAAGTTAGACCAATATGGTGCAACGGGGTTGTGAGCTGGCGATTTTGCGACTTTACAAATTACTACTTTCTACAAATTCCCAAATGGGGCGATCAACCCAAACTTGCACCTCAATAAACCTGTCATATCGCCAATACTCTTCTGTTTTCCATCTCATCTGGATAGCTACAAATATTTTTCAAATGATCGCTGCGATCGCTCAATTGACTTTTTATCCTATGGGGCATTTTATCTTCTTTTAGTCGCGATCGCTTTTAATACTCTTATCTCTAAGGAAAAAATAATTATTCATTATTCATTGTTTAAGTTTAGATCGCTGATCTCAAGACGTTCAACCAAGAATGGCGAGCAATTTAGTCAAGAGGATCAAAACGATTGATCAAGATTGCTGCAATTATCGGTAAGCCAATCAAAAAACGAATTAGCCATTGATTTAGGTTGAGTGGTGCTGTCGAGAATAAGTCATTCATTGATCTTTTACTTCAAGAAAGTGAAATATATTGCAACTTAATTAAAGACGTTGAAATGACTTTAATTGCAATCAAATAATATTTAATGTATCTAAGGAATATAAAAGGTTTTAAAACCTGATTATCTATTTAATATTTTTCAAAAGTTTCTTAGAGAATAATAACTGGATCTTCTAGCTGAATTATTCCTGTTTTGATGATCTTGGCGTAAACACCAAAATTATGTTGAAAGTTTTTACTAATAGATCTAATAATTCTGGAATCATTAGTTAATTCTTCTTGCTGTAGACAAGTCATGATACAGCGTTCGGTCAACCCCGTAATTTCAATTTCCAACTCTTTGCCAATCAACAATCTTTTTTTGATCCAGTCATGTTCGAGCAAGCCTTCTCCTGGTATATCAATTAATAAGTTTGGTCGAAATCTTCTTTCGTCTATAGTTGATTGAGGCAGAAGCGATTTAAGCGATCGCAAGGATGATGTAGTTAAAAGATGAAGCGAATCAGCATCAAAATGTGAAATATGTCTTTCACTAACTAGTGTCACAGACTGTCCCAATGCCAAAGAAAGTTCTTGATTAATTAGAGAATTATCTCCTCTTATTTTCCGTCCGTCGGGAAACGTAACGACAAGGATATCTCCATCATATTGTGCTTGAAAATTAAACAGACCTTCAATCTTACAAAATCTGCGAGTGTTTTTTCCACTACCAAATTTTCCTCTATTATTTTCAATGGCAAACCAGCGATCGCCAATAACTCCTCGTTTATTTACAGACAATTCTCTACAAGATTCACCAAGCAAAGATTTGACAGGATAACGCCATAATCGCTTAATTTTTCCTGCAACTCCATTTTGAATGTTCATTTTGCATTGATAGCTAAAGGCTAAAAGCTTTTTTTTGTAAAAATTACCATAGCGATCGCCTATTTGCTTAGTAAACCAAGCCGTCCAGGCGCAAAAGCAGTTTTAACTTCTTGATGGCTTCACACTTAGGGAAGGTAGCTCGTCAAATAACAATCAAGACAGCGATAAAATAAAAGCACCCCCTCAGACTGCAAATCGCGGGGTGCTTTTTAGTAAAACTAAATTAATTGTAGCGATGGACAACCCGATAATTCAAACCGATCTAGCACAGGTATTAAATAGGTTAGACGGCAAATTTGACTCTTTTGAGGCAAAGTTTGATCGCAAATTTGACTCTCTTGAAGCAAAGTTTGACCAAAAAATAGACAAACTGGGCGAAAAAATAGACAAACTAGATGACAACATAGGCAAGTTAGAAGTAGGTCAAGTTGAAATTAAAGGTAATATTAAAGTTTTAGAAGCTCAAAGCGACCAACTAGACAAAAGAATAGGTAACGTAGAATTTGCTAGTCGCGGTATTTTGATCGGCATCAGCGTAATAGTTCTCGGTGGTTTTGCAATGTTTTTCGGCATGGCAAATAAGTTTTAGCCAACTTAATTAAATGCTGTCTAAATTAAGTGTAATTCTTTTAAGCGTCTCGGTAACCCTGTATATCTCTCTCTGTTTATTGTTGCGTTGGGGACAAACTAAATTAATCTTTTTCCCTGATAGCCATATTGAATCTACACCCCAAGACTATGGTTTAAATTATCAAGACGTTTGGCTCAGTCTGGGAAAAGATCGAGTTCATGGTTGGTGGATTCCTGCTGCACAAGTATCAACACCAACATTACTTTATTTTCACGGCAATGGGAGTAATAATGGCGATTTAACTCAAATTGCAGCTATTTTGCATCAGCTTGAAGTATCGATACTGCTAATCGACTATCGAGGTTATGGCAAAAGTAGTCCAGTATTCCCTAATGAAACAAGAGTATATGAAGATGCAGAAGCCGCTTGGCAATATCTAACTCAAAAGCGAAAAATCAAACCACAGCAGATCTTTGTTTATGGTCATTCCTTGGGGGGAGCGATCGCGATTGAACTAGCTAGCAAACACCCAGATCTGGCTGGCTTAATCACGGAAGGAACTTTCACCTCAATTCAAAACATGGTTGGCTTAATGCCTGGAATAAAGATATTTCCTTTAAGCTTGCTGATAACTCAACGTTTTGATTCGATTACGAAGATTAAATCTCTGCAAACACCAATTTTAATTCTTCATGGCGCTGGCGATCGCACAATTCCCCCGTTGATGGCAAAAGAGCTATATGCTGCTGCGCCAGAACCCAAATACATTGAAATTTTTGCTCGCGCTGGGCATAATAACCTACCTGAATTAAATGAGCAAAAATACCTGTTAGTTCTCCAACAATTTATGGAATCAACGAACAATAAATAGTAAATAGTAAATAATAATTACCAAGTCGGATCTTCATAGATATTGATGGTTAGTTCAGTTTTGTCTCCTGGAATAGAACTAATACAGGCACAAACAGCTTCACTATCATCTAGTTCAACTTCACAAGCATGACAAGAACCCATCAAGCAGCCTGTGGCAATAGCTACTCCTGCTCGGTTTGCCACTTCTAGCATTGGTTCTCCTGGTTCTGCTAATACAGTAATATCATCTGGTAAAAAACAAACTTTGATACTCATACTTTAAAGATGGGTAGACAAAAATCCTTTTAAGTTTAGGTTTTTTTCCACCAAGTCTGCCAGGTTATTAAGAGTAGCCTCTCTTTGATCGCGATAATTAGAAATGCCTGTAGCCAGAGATGACATACCTCTTTGCTTACGCAGTTGGTTAATCCATGAGCGTCGCCAGGCACCATTGTCAAATAGACCGTGAAGATAACAGCCCCAAATCGATTGGCTTTTATCAACCAATCCTAATCCTGGGTCATCAAAAATAGGCTGATAATCATTTGTATCTTCTTTCAAACTACGACTGATCCGACTACGTCCTTGATGTATTTCATACCCATCTACAGGTAGTCCTGCTTGAGGAAATTGAGAAACCACCTGTCTTTGTCGAGCAACTTTATTAGGAGAAAGAATTGTGATAATTGGTAAAAGATTGAGAGCATTATACTCTCCTGCCATTCCTTCAATACCTTCAGGATCGATGATTCGCTGTCCTAAAATCTGAAATCCGCCACAGATTCCTAACACAGTCCCCCCTGCTGCTGCATAATTTCTGATTTGTTCAGCCATACCGCTTCTTTCCATTGCCAACAAATCAGGAATAGTAGTTTTCGTCCCAGGAATAATAACCGCATCAGGATGTCCTAAAGACTCTTGAATATCAACATAATTTACCGCCACGCTAGTCTCAGCTTCTAAGGGATCGAAGTCCGTAAAATTAGCAATTCTGGGTAGTCTAATCACGTTGATATTGATATCTTGAGTGCTACGGCGACGATTTCTTTCTAATAAATCTAAGGAATCTTCGGCGGGAAATGGCTGATCACTCCAGGGAATAACGCCTAAAACGGGAACTTGGGTTTTCTCTTCTAGCCAGGTGATCCCTGAATCCAATAGTTCTTTTTGTCCTCGAAACTTATTGATCACTACTCCCTTAATCAGCGATCGCTCTTGAGGATCTAGTAGTTCTAAAGTTCCTACCACATGGGCAAACGCACCACCTCGTTCGATGTCTACCACTAAAATAGTGGGGGCATTAAGATGTTTTGCCACCCGCATATTAGTCAGATCGCGATGCTTGAGATTGATTTCGGCTGGGCTTCCTGCCCCTTCACAGACAACTAAATCAAATTCTAAAGAAAGACGATACAAAGATTCTTGAACAACCTCCCAACCCATGTCAAAATACTGCTCGTAATATTCTGACGCTTTGACCGTGCCAACTGCTTTACCCTTGATAATAATCTGCGAAGTCATGTTTCCTTGTGGCTTAAGGAGAATTGGGTTCATTTCTACTCGAGGAGCAACCCTTGCTGCCCATGCCTGAACAGCTTGAGCATGACCTATCTCTCCTCCTGTGGCAGTGACATAAGCGTTGAGTGCCATGTTCTGTCCTTTAAAGGGAGTTACGCGCCAACCACGTCTTGCCAAGATACGGCATAGTGCAGCAGTCAGAAAGGATTTTCCTGCATGAGATGTTGTTCCGACTACCATGATCGCTTTCATCGATTGCTCCTGTGGTGGAAGATATACACTGTTATAACAGTAGTTAGCTACTAATTAGCTACTTTACAGCGACAATTTTAACCAACGATTGAGCCAATGTGAAAGCCGATTGACCAAGGTTGGGGCAGGAATTTCTGTTTTTGATTCCCACTCTGCTAAAATTTTTCGTCCCAAAGGAGTTAGGCGAAAACTATCGGTTAAACCTTGTCCATCAACTTCGCGACGTAACAAGCCAACATTAATCAGCCACACTAATTTGTCTTCTATCCTTGACTCGCTCAAAGCTTCTTTGACATAGCCTAGTTTAATTCCTGTCTCTTCAGCAATTTGCTGAATTGGCACACTCTGATTCCGCATCTGTTGAAATAGCTTTAGTCGAAAAGGTGAACAAGATAGAGCTATTTTGGCTCGGCGGACAGTTTTGGGAGCATATGCAAATGCTGTAGATGAAGAATCAGTAGTCATGAGCAGCAAATTATTCTGGTTTTATTTGGCGATGATTCAGAAACTTTAACAGATTCAAGCTAATTAATAGCCAACAATAGCCAAAAAAATACCCTCCCCAAATATCTGTTGTCCAATGAGCTTTGACATATACGCTACTAAAGCCAATTAACAAGACTAAGCAAGTAGCAACCCCATAAACATATTTAGCCAGGTGGGGATATCTAGCCGCAATAATAAAAGATATATAGAAGTAGAAAACTAGATTTCCCGCTGCATGACCACTAGGAAAACTATCTGGACTCAAATCGCTAACCAATCTTGGCTTCGGTGGGCGATCGCGATCAAAGAAAGGCTTAAGCACCTTGTCTACCAATATTAAAATACCTAAAGTGGCAAATACCAAAGCCTTGACCTCTGACCAATAACGTTGGCGAATTAAAGTAATCAAAGCAATTAAAACAATTGTCCCAGTAACATAGGTATTGCTTATCCGATAAACATTAGTAAAAATGAAGTCTAGCCAAAAATTGCGCAGATTGCCTAAAAACTCTAAGGTATGCAGGTCAAGAGGATAATAGTTTTTATTGAAAGTTTGATAGCAAAGCAGCACAAACGGAAACAACAGCAACAAAAGCAAATAGAGATTGTTTCGGCTTATTTTTGGGTATTTTGACTTTGGCATCAACTCATTATCAGAAAAGGCAGCTTTACTTCGGCAATTATTATAGTCACTATCAGTAAGAGTTGTAGTTAATTAGTTAAATTGTCATGAATACTGCTCAAGAAATTCAAACTAAAACCGTTGAAGCTAGAGGAATCAAATTCTCGATCATCGAAGATAAACAGGAAGTTGCTAGAGCTTATCTTTACATAATGCACAATGAACTGCATCAAAAACCTTTCGGTCTCTTAGAAGATGTTTATGTTGATGAGAACTATCGGGGTTTAGGTTGGGGAACAAAATTAGTCCAGCAGGTAATTACAATCGCTCAAGAGCAAAATTGCTATAAGCTAATTGCCATGAGCAGAAAATCTCGTCCCAGAGTCCATCAGCTTTACGAAAAACTGGGATTTGAATCCAGAGGTTTTGAATTTAGAATCGATCTGTAGAGACGATCCGTTAAGTACGCGCGACACAAAGGATAGAAGAACGTGCTAGCTGACGCGAAGCTAGTACTTTAGTGAATCTTCTAGGGGAGCTTAATCGCTGTTATAGATGCGATCGCGATCGCGTTTCCTCGAAAGGACTAGCAAAGCAAATTGGAAAAAATCAACGTATCCGAGCTTATCACAGCAACGATTCCAAATTATTATCAAATTTTGAGTAATTAGACCTAAAATCAGAAAATAGACCTTAAAACTGATATATTTAGATTTGTCAATTCTTGCTTTAGAGCAAGTAGAAAACAATAGGCAAAATACTCCAAGTTACTGGCAAAATCTCTCTTAGCTGACGAGAGAGAAATATGATAACGGATTAAGAATAAACTTTATCTCATCAAAAACAATCAAACAAATGGATACTAACTTAGGTCAAATTGAATTAGTTAAAGATATCAACCCTGATGGCAACTCTTCTGCCGATAGCTTGGTTGAATTCAATGACCAACTATACTTCGCTGCTAATGATGGAGAAACTGGTCGAGCGCTGTTTGTCAGCGACGGAACCACTGAAGGAACTCAATTAGTTAAAGATATTTATCCAGAGAACAATAGTCAGTCCCGTTTCTATTTTAGGAATCTTTCAAACTTAACCGAATTTGATGGCAAGCTCTATTTCGCTTCTGATAATGGAGAAAGTGGCAAAGAGCTATTTG
Organism: Pleurocapsa sp. CCALA 161; assembly: GCF_003003995.1. Classification (GTDB taxonomy): domain Bacteria; phylum Cyanobacteriota; class Cyanobacteriia; order Cyanobacteriales; family Xenococcaceae; genus Waterburya. The sequence continues at coordinate 14,548 of NZ_PVWF01000025.1, forward strand.
TCAGCGACGGAACCGCTGAAGGAACTCAATTAGTTAAGGATATTTATCCAGGAGAAGATCCGTACGGCAATAAGAAGGATTCCTCACCCCGTTACTTGACCGAATTTGATGGCAAGCTCTACTTCACGGCAGATGATGGTGTTCATGGCAGTGAGCTGTTTGTTAGCGATGGTACTGCTGAAGGAACTCAATTAGTTAAGGATATTTATCCAGGAGAATTGCAGTCCAGCAGCTATTATTACGGTAATCAATTTAATGATTTTTATACTCGTAACCTATTGGAATTTGATGGCAAGCTCTACTTCAAGGCGAATGATGGTGTTCATGGCAATGAGCTGTTTGTTAGCGATGGTACTGCTGAAGGAACTCAATTAGTTAAGGATATTTATCCAGGAGAAAATCCGTACGGCTATAATAATAGTTCCGCACCTAGTAACCTAGTGGAATTCAAAGACAAGTTCTATTTCGCGGCGAATGATGGTGTTCATGGCAATGAGCTGTTTGTTAGCGATGGTACTGCTGAAGGAACTCAATTACTAGTCGATCTTAATGAAGAAACAGACAGCAACAGCTACGGTTCTGGTCCTAGTGACCTAGTGGAATTTAACGACAAGCTCTACTTCGCTGCGTATGATGGAGAAAGCACAGAGCTATATGTCAGTGACGGAACGGCTGAAGGAACTCAATTACTTTATCCAGGACAGGATCAAGACAGCAATGGTCACGTTTGGGATCCTGATAACCTAGTGGAATTCAATGACAAGCTATATTTCACGGCGGATGATGGTGTTCATGGCACTGAGCTGTTTGTCAGCGATGGTACTGCCGAAGGGACTCAATTAGTAGCGGATCTTAATCCAGGGGAAAGTGGTTCTTATGCTTCTAACTTAACTGTCATTGGTGATGAATTATTTTTCAGTGCTGACAACGGTGAAACTGGAACTGAACTGTTTAAGTTGACCGTTGATGATTCAACAGACGGAACAGAAGTTTCAATTAACGGTACGGAAGGTTCAGATAATTTATTGGGAAGCGATCTCTGCGAGCAAATTCAGGCTTTAAGCGACAATGACACTATTGATGGTGGTGATGGCAACGATCGCCTAATTAGCCGCGGAGGTAATGATAATCTACTTGGTGGCAATGGTAACGACACCCTTAATAGTGAAAACGGTGATGATACCCTATTGGGAGTTCAGGGTAATGATGTTTTAAGCGGAGGAAGTGGCAACGATCTGCTAGATGGTCAAATTGGTAATGATACCCTCAATTGTGGAAAAGGTGACGATATCTTTGTTTTAAGGTCGGATAATGGCTCTAATAAGATTCTCGACTTTAATTTGGAAAGTGATAGTCTCGGTCTAGCTGATGGTTTGCAGTTTGAGGATCTCAGTTTTGCCGATCATAATATTCTGATTGGAACAGACGTATTGGTAAGTCTCAACGGGATTAATACCGAACAACTGACATTTGATAACTTTCAAACAATTTAAATAATTGGTCAGGGGTTGAGATTTCAACCTCTTTTCTTGCTTGTTATTACCTCAAAAGACATCAAATAGGTTCTATACACTACCAAATTCCTTTATGATAAGAAACTAACCTCACCTAAACTTTTTCATTTTTCAACTATGACCAAGCAAACTATTTCTGTCTTAGTAGAAGACGAAGCAGGAGTTTTAACCCGCATTGCTGGGTTATTCGCTCGCCGTGGTTTTAATATTGAAAGCTTGGCAGTAGGTCCTGCTGAACAATCGGGTGTCTCACGGATTACCATGGTTGTTCCTGGAGATGAGAAAATCGTCGAGCAGCTAATTAAACAGCTATACAAGTTGATTAGTGTTTTGAAGGTACAGGATATTAGCCAACAGCCTTGTGTTGAAAGAGAGTTGATGCTGATTAAGATCAATGCTAATGCCTCTAATCGCGCTGAAGTGATTCAGGTAGCGCAAATTTTCCGCGCTCGGGTGGTCGATCTTTCAGAAGAAGCTCTGACCTTAGAAGTTGTAGGCGATCCTGGTAAAATTGTGGCAATTATTCAGATGCTAACTAAATTTGGTATTCGCGAAATTGCTCGTACAGGTAAAATTGCCCTAGTTAGAGAATCGAAAGTAAATACTGAATATCTTAAGTCCCTAGAAGCAAAAGTTACTTTATAGCTGATGTTCCCACTTTTTGCTTTGTAAAGATTGAAAAAGAGAAAGAAAGGCTTATTTTGAAGATTTAGCTAAAGCGATCGCCGTTGCTACCATTTCTACATTCCCCAAAACACCTACTACAATTTCACCAGCAGTTTAGTTTGAGCGGAGATAAAATTTTGCTGGATCAAGATTTTATATAGGTTGATCTCTGTTTCTAACAGACAAGCGTGACCGCTTTGAGGTAGTACGATCATCTGTCCTTGAGGTAATAAACTAGTTAGCTTGCGTGCTTCGGCAACGGAAGGCAATAAGTCATCGGCTGCTCCTGCCACAATTAGACTAGGAATGTTGAGGCTACGTAATTCTTCATCTAATACTCGAAAATCTCTTAATAAAGATAGTCGCCAACTGATCACATTAGGTGGGATCGACTTCATACTTTCAATGAGACGATCGCGATCGCCATCACTAATTCGATTGAGACGTACTAAAAAAGGCAATAGTCCAGCCGCAGAATAACGATGCACCCAAGCAGGTAAAAACCCAGTAATATCTACTCCCCAACTGAGAATTGGTAACTGGTTAAAGCTAGAAGCAGGATTAACTAAGATTAGTTTACTAATTAAATTTGGCGCAGCTAAGGCGGTTTTCAATGCTAAACAACCACCAAAAGATTCACCACATAAATAAACTTCTTGATTGGTTTTGTGATCTAGCTCCGACTTAATTAACTGCACTGTGTCCCTAGCCAAATCTTGCCAAGTACTATGATTATTAAGGTGAATCGACAGGCAGCGCAGGTCGAAATCAGCTGCTAAATGATTGGACTGAGATTGGAGTAATTTTCCGGTCCCGTCCATCCCAGGAAGATAAACAAATAAAGGCGCATTGGGATTAACTTCCCTGGGATCGATAAAATCTACGCTAAGTTCAGAATTCATAGATATATAAAATAAAACAAAACTTATATCTTCTTAATCATTATTCTCTAACATTTACTGATGAAAATTAATTTCATCCTCTTTTTCTTCATATTTGTCTAACTTATACTTCATTTAATAACACCCTTTTTTTAATAACTCCGTGATTTGATCCTGGCAATAGTTAGTCAGATCCAAAGCAAGTTTTTTTGCCTGCTTACCTTTATATTCCTGCTTGTGAGTCGAATTAATCAAGTAGGGTCTACCGATTAATATATGGACGCGATGATAAACTAACATAGGATGTAAACCTTGGCGCTCAAAAAAAGGTTCATTTTGGTCAAACTGCTTAAGCCAGCGAATAGGAATACTAGGATAGTTAGTTTCCTCTAAAGAAGCGATCGCTACAGGCAAAACAGCCAAATTACTCACTGGTGCTTTCCAAGCCAGATGAGCAAAACCGCGCTGAAATTGATTAATTTCATGAGGTGCTGTGGGTTCAATCATCGGTTTCGTCCCTTCGGGAAACAATCCCACCCACTGTCTAGAAGTCAAAAGATCATTTGCTCGGTCAAAAAAATCTTGTTGTCTGTTTTGTGCTACTCCTAAAGGAAAACAACCAAGGGCATCAACAATTTCTCGCACAACTGGAGTCTGTCCCATGTAATGATGACAGGCAATTCTCAGTGTGTTAGGAATCGTCTTAATCAAAATTGGTGCATCTAAAAAACTACGATGATTACTAACCACGATGGTGGGAATATCCTGGGGAATATGATTAGTATAAGACTGCGTTAGATTTAGATTAACTGCCGATATCAAAGATTGAGCAAGCAAACGTGGTGTAAATGACAACATTCAATAAATTACTAGCATATTCAAGCTAAAGTACTAATATCCCGTTTTTATTACTGAGATTGATTATTTAGATCGGGTTATTTACAGTATGAAGTAATACTTAACCTTTAACCAAGATTTAAACGATAAAGATTTGCTGTAGATCCAAGACATTCAAGTAATTACACTGTATTCTGCTGAAAACTACTAGGGACTGCTAAGTAACTTTGTTAACGAAATCGAAAATTTATTAAGTATTACTCTTAAGGTTAATTAAAAGCTCTGTTCTAATTGATACTGTATTAGTTAGGTTCTCAAGATATAACAATTCAATCTAGAGCGGTTTAACTATTTAAATTTGTCTCGAAAATTATCTCCTTAGTCTCAATTGCCTCTCGTCGAGAATCAACATGATCGATGGCAGGTAATCTGCATCAATTTATAGAAAATTGCTCTTGACGAAAAGGTTACAAAACCCATAAACCTTTACTTAGAGCAATTTCTCGTTAACTCAAATGAATCATACTGAAAATCATAAGTTCTCTTTAACTACCCCTCTTTATTACGTCAACGGAGTTCCTCATATTGGCAGTGCCTACACTACCATGGTGGCAGATGCTATAGCTAGATTCCACCGTTTACAGGGTAAATCAGTTTTACTAGTCACAGGAACAGATGAACACGGACAAAAAATTCAACGCACTGCTGCTGAGGAAAATGTAGAACCCCAGGTTCATTGCGATCGCATTGTCGAAAGTTTTAAGTCTTTGTGGGACAAGCTAGACATTAAATACGATCGCTTTATCCGTACTACAGATCCTCAGCACAAGCAAATTGTTAATGAATTCTTTGCTCGCGTCTGGGAACAAGACGATATTTATCTCGATCGTCAGCAAGGCTGGTATTGCGTATCTTGTGAAGAGTTTAAAGAAGAGCGAGATCTAATTGAAGATCATTATTGTGCCATTCATACCAATAAACAAGCAGAATGGCGTGATGAAGAAAACTATTTTTTTCGTCTTTCTAAATATCAGCAACAGTTAGAAAAACTTTATGAGTCTCAGCCAGACTTTATTCAACCAGCCAGTCGGCGCAACGAAGTACTTAACTTTGTTCAACAAGGCTTAAAAGATTTTTCCATCTCTCGGATTGATTTAGACTGGGGTTTTCCTATCCCCATAGACGATCAACACACAATTTATGTCTGGTTTGATGCTTTATTGGGCTATATCACAGCTTTGCTCGACCCAGATCAAGCTCCCACCCTAGATAATGCCTTGGCTAAATGGTGGCCAATCGATCTCCATTTAATTGGTAAAGATATATTACGATTTCATGCGGTTTACTGGCCCGCTATGTTAGCTTCTGCTGGTTTGCCTTTGCCATCAAAGGTCTTCGGTCATGGTTTTTTAACTAAGGACGGACTTAAAATGGGCAAAACTTTGGGGAACACCATCGATCCGATTGAGTTAGTAGATAGATATGGTGCAGATGCCGTGCGCTATTACTTTCTTAAAGAGATTGAACTGGGTAATGACGGTGATTTTAATGAAACTCGTTTTATTAACGTGCTTAACAACGATCTAGCTGATGTGCTGGGAAATTCGCTGAACCGCACCTTGGGAATGTTGAAAAAATATTGTCAGAGTACTGTCCCGCAATTATCTAGTGCTGACTTTAGTTCTGACCATCCTTTAAAAAGTATTGGTATGACTTTAGGCGATCGCGTAGTCCAAGCATATGAAAATCTGCAAGTTAGCCAAGCTTGTACAGCGGTTCTAACCTTAGTACGAGCTGTCAACAAATATATTGACGACAGCGCGCCTTGGAAACTATTTAAACAGGAACAGCATAGTGAAGTTGAGCAAATTTTATACGCGGTTTTAGAGTCTATTCGCCTCTCGGCTTATCTTTTATCTCCTGTAATTCCTAGTACCAGCAGCAAAATATATCAACAGTTGGGCTTTGACTGGGATTTTAACCAGGAGCAAGAAAATAGCCAAGGCGCATTCTCAACCCACTCAAACTGGGGTGAGTTGCCGATGAGCAAAGCTTTGGGGCAAGCTAGTCCTGTTTTTTTAAAATTAGAATTACCGTCAAAAGATTAAATAATGACGAGTAATTAGACTAAGTATATTTTTTTACTGATATAACTAAGGCATATAAAATTAGGGCGCTCCATGTTTTAATAAAATGAGTATAAATACTCAATCAATATCCAATTCGCTCTAGTCATCCATTAGTTTAAACAGGCAAAATTTTAAAAGCTTCGTTGCCAATCAAACTAGAACACTAGCCTTGGCTTCTTTAGTAGTTAACATTACATCTCCTTTAAATAAAAAAATCTGGGTTAAAAAGGCACTAATCCATCCCAATAAAATACTTTTTTCATAAAAACGAGGCTTAATATAATGCTGGACAATTTCGGAAGCGATCTTATTTTCACGCCAGAACAAATTCTAGAAAATAGAGGGCGAGTAGCAATTTTTATTGATGGCTCTAATTTATTTTACGCAGCACTACAGCTAGGGATTGAAATTGATTACAGCAAGCTGCTGTATCGTCTTACTGGTGGTTCAAGACTGTTAAGGTCATTTTTCTATACTGGAGTAGATCGCACCAATGAGAAACAACAAGGATTTTTGCTCTGGATGCGTCGTAACGGCTATCGTGTGATTGCCAAAGATCTCGTCCAGCTACCTGATGGCTCAAAGAAGGCTAATCTGGACGTAGAGATTGCTGTAGACATGATGGCTCTTGTTGCTTCCTACGACACAGCTGTCTTGGTCAGTGGAGACGGAGATCTTGCTTATGCCGTAGATGCAGTTAGCTATCGAGGCGCGAGAGTAGAGGTGGTGAGTTTACGTTCTATGACTAGCGATAGTTTAATCAATGTGGCAGATCGCTATATAGATCTAGACCAGATTAAAGAAGATATTCAAAAAAGTAACAAGCACAGCGACCCATACCATAGCTTTTCGGGTTTTGGCATTTTAGATGATTAGATAATTTTGATTTTATTTATTGGTTGAGTTCTAAATTGCCATGAACTGAGCAAGATAGAAAATAAATTAATCGATAATTGACCCAGGGATCAAGGCTTATAAGCCTTGATCTTTCTTTTTGCTGGCGCTGTGTAGCTGAAGGAAAGATTGCTTCTGTTTCCAGCAATGGTTAATGATCGGGTAGAGGGTATAGAGTGGATTTAACCATCATTCCTGTTAATTGTCCTTGAACAGACCTAAATTAAAATTAGCCCATCAGCCAAATGTTTGGCTGTTGATACTTCTGATTAGTATTACTGGCTGTCAGTCATCAAGTCCAGATGTCAATCTGGATCGAGCTTCAGAGGTTAGTCGTCTTGATACTCAGTTAGTTTTAAATAATGCTGTCTTAGAGCAATCAAACAAAAAATCTAATACCGTCTGGAAAATTAAGGCAGATAAAATTGTTTATAGTGAGGATAAACAAACTGCTACTTTAGACCAAGTAGTCGGTAACTTGCTCCAAGATGGCGCTGTCATTTTGAAAGTTAGTGCTGAGTTAGGGGAAGTTAAGCAGCAGGGTAATATAATCTTACTGAATAAAAAAGTAATTGCTAGTGACCCACGTAATGACAGTGTTATTAGCAGTGAGGCAGTGGAATGGCGACCTCAAGATAATCTAATGCTGATTAAAGCCAAATTAACTGGTAATCATCCTAATTTAGAAGTTGTTGCCGATTCAGGCAAATATTTTACTGATATTGAAAAGCTAGAAATACAGGATAATGTAGTTGCCACTAGCAAACAGCCGCCTCTACAGTTAACTAGCGATCGCCTGGAATGGAATATCCCCGATCAGCAAATCATCAGTCCAGGTGCCATAAAACTAGTTCACTACGATCAAAATAAAACTATTATCGATCAGCTAGTTAGCGATCGCGCTGAATTAAACCTGCGCAAGAACCAGGCAAGTTTAAGCAAAAATATCGATTTAATTACTTCAGATCCCCAATTACAGATCGCCACAGACTTTCTGATCTGGAATTACCAAACTCGAATTGGCAAAACCGATCGCCCAATTCAAATTTTAGACCGCGATCGTCAAATTAGCCTGACGGGGAATAAAGGCGAGATCGATCTTCAGCAACGGCTAGCTAAATTAGAAGACGGGGTAAAAGGCATCAATCGGCTAAAAGCGTCCGAATTATATGCGCGGCAAATGAACTGGAATATAGATACTGAAGAAATTGAAGCAATGGGAAGTGTAATCTATGAACAAACTAATCCTCAAGCACGTTTAACGGGGGAAAAAGCCAGCGGCACTTTGGGAAATAGTAACATCGTCGTGACTAGTAATGGTCAACAACCAGTCACTTCAGTGATTGATAATTAGAATTAATGGGTAATGGGTAATGGGTTCTATCCTGGCTGAAATTCGCTGTAAGTAAGTAGGTAGGCATAATTAATTTAAAGACTGATGTGAGGTAGGGGAGTAGGGGAGTAGTGGAGATAGGGGAGAAAGATAAGAATCCGTTATTTTATATTTAATTCCACCCAGCTACTTAACAAGTAATTTTCCAAACTTGCGGTGTTTAACCATGTTCCAGCAATCTGTTAAGTTAATTATTAGTTATCACCACTAGCATTACTCAATAATTAATGTCTATCAAACAGGTACTAGTTACTGGCGCAACAGGAAAAACAGGCTCAATAGTCTATCAAAAACTTCAGCAAGAGCAGAACTTTGAGGTTAAAGGATTTGCGCGATCGCCAGAAAAAGCTCAAGAATTATTTGGTTCAACTGAAAACTTTTATTTTGGTGATATTAAAGATCCCCAAAGTTTGACAGAAGCGTTAAAAGGCTGTCAGGCGTTAGTAATTCTCACCAGCGCAGCGCCAAAAATGGTCGCGCCACCACAACCAGGAGAGCGTCCTCAGTTTGAATATGTCCCCGATGGGACACCAGAATTAGTAGATTATCAGGGACAAAAAAATCAGATCGATATGGCGATCGCTGAGGGGATTCAACAGATTGTTTTAGTCGGTTCGATGGGTGGGACGAATGAAAATCATCCTTTAAACATGATGGGTAATGGCAAGATCCTGATTTGGAAGCGTAAGGCAGAAGAATATTTAGTTAATTCAGGAATAAACTACACAATTTTCGCGCAGCAGGTTTGCTAGATCAGCCTGGAGGAGTTAGACAGCTCATAGTGGGTGACAATGACGAATTGCTGATTAATCCACCTGATGATATCCCAACCTCAATTCCGCGAGCAGATGTGGCAGAAATAGTAGTACAGGCATTAAAAGAACCATCAGCGATCAATAAAGCCTTTGATTTAATGTCTTATCCCGAAGCAGACACTGACTCCATCACTAAAGACTTTGCTGCCTTGTTTGCTCAAACCACTGGGGCTAAATTCTAGTAATTTAGCTATAAGCTATAAGCTATAAGCTATAAGCTAATTCTAGGCAGTAAAGTAAATATGAATATAAGTGACAAGATTCACTCTTTACCTGAACCTCCAGGAGCAAAGGGATTACCTTTTATCGGCGAAACAATTGCCTTTTTTAACGATCCTGACTTTAACAATAAGAGAGTAGCTAAATACGGTAAGGTTTATAAAACTAATATCTTTGGTAGTCCTACAATCGTCATGATTGGTTCAGAAGCTAATACTTTTTTGTTTCGTAATGAGAATAAGTATGTTGTTTCTAGTTGGCCAAAAAGCACGAGAACTTTGTTGGGTAAAAAATCTTTGTCAGTTAGTAACGGCAGTGTTCATACCTCACGCCGTAAGCTTTTGTATCAGGCATTTCAACCAAGAGCTTTAACTGGCTATATTCCCACAATGACACAAATCACTGATGCCTATCTAAACAAGTGGTCAGAGATAGGTACGCTTACCTGGTATCCAGAATTACGTGACTATACTTTTGACATTGCCAGTAATTTATTTGTCAGCACTGAGGTCGATTTACAGACTCCCATAAAGCATTATTTCGAGGATTGGTGTGCTGGGTTATTTACGCTGCCAATTTCTCTACCCTGGACTAAATTTGGTAAGGCTTTAAAAGCTCGTAAAAAGTTATTAAAAAGTCTGGAACAAATTATTCGCCAACGTCAGCAAGCAGATGAGCCTGGAGAAGACGCTTTAGGGTTACTAATTCAAGCAAAAGATGAAGCAGGAAATGGTCTTAGCTTAGAAGAATTAAAAGATCAGATTCTTGTATTGTTGTTTGCAGGACACGAGACTTTGACTAGTGCGATCGCCTCTTTTTGTTTCTTAACCGCTCAACATCCTGATGTTCTAGCCAAACTTAGAGCAGAACAAGCTAATTTAAACATCACGGGGACTCCCACTTTAGCAGACTTGCAAGCTATGACCTATCTCGAACAGGTACTCAAAGAAGTCATGCGGCTCATTCCCCCTGTAGGTGGTGGTTTTCGAGCAGCGATCGCCACTTTTGAATTTGCTGGCTATCGTATCCCTAAAGGCTGGAATATTCAGTACCAAATTGCCCAAACTCATCAAGACAAAGATCTTTATCCCGAAAGCGATCGCTTTAACCCCGATCGTTTTGCAGCGGATAATTTAATAGATAAGTCCAGCTTTGGTTATATTCCTTTTGGTGGCGGTTTAAGAGAATGTATCGGCAAAGAGTTTGCGCGTCTGGAAATGCGTCTATTTGCCTCAAAACTATTGCAGCATTATCAATGGGAATTAATCCCCGATCAGAACCTAGATTTAGTCACCGTACCCACTCCTCATCCTCGTGATGGTTTAAAAGTTAATTTTAGTCGCCGTTAATTCAATGAACAATGAACAGTGAAAATTGAGCAATCAGTAATTAGTAATTAGTAATCAGTAATTAGTAATTAGTAATCAGTAATCAGTAATCAGTAATCAGTAATCAATGACCATTTTTCTGCAACAATTTATTCATGAGTCAAAAATTACAGCAGGGTCAAGTAGTCGAGCTAGAAATCACCGATCTCAATACTGATGGGGATGGAGTAGGTAGACATGAAGGGAGAGTATTGTTTGTGCCGAATACGGTTACAGGCGATCGCCTAACGGCAAAAATAGTTCAGTCGAAAGCTAAATTTGCCAAGGGTAAGGTTGAGAAGTTATTACATGCCTCTCCCCATCGAATCCGTCCTAACTGTATTGTGGCGGATAAATGCGGTGGCTGTCAGTGGCAACATATCGCCATAGACTATCAGCGAGAGGCTAAACAACAGCAAGTAATTCAGTCTTTTCAGCGGATTGGTGGGTTTGCTGATGTGGAAATACAGCCGATCTTATCTGCTCGTAATGCTCTTAATTACCGTAACAAATCTACCTATCCTCTAGGGCGATCGAGTACAGGACAAGTACAGGCTGGCTATTATCGTCAGGGTAGCCATAAATTAATTAATCTTAATCAGTGTCCTGTCCAAGATGAACGTTTGCATCCTTTATTAAAGGAAGTAAAGCAAGATATTCAAGAGCAAGGCTGGTCAATATACAACGAAGCTACTCATCAAGGCAAATTACGCCATTTATCCTTAAGAATTGGTCAAAATACAGGGGAAATATTACTCACTCTAGTTACCGCCGATCCTAATTTAGCGGGAATTGAAGCACAGGCACAAAAATGGTTAGATAAATATCCTGGACTAGTGGGAGTCTGTTTAAATATTAATCGCGATCGCGCTAACGCAATTTTAGGTAAGACAACTCAGACAATACTCGGTAAGCCTTATCTACGAGAAATCTTTGCTGGAGTTGAACTACATATTGCTGCCGATACCTTTTTTCAGATTAATACTAGTGCAGCAGAATTGCTACTACAAGCAATTATTCAACAGCTAAATCTCACGGGATCAGAAACCATGGTTGATGCCTATTGTGGCATTGGTACATTTAGTTTGCCTCTGGCAAAAAGAATAAAACAGGTTGTTGGTATCGAGCTTAACCATAATTCTGTTAGACAAGCACAAAGTAACGCTGCGTTAAATCAAATTAACAATGCAATTTTCTTGACTGGCAAAGTGAAAGACTGTTTACAACAAATTGAATTTCAACCTGATATTTTTATGCTCGATCCACCGCGCAAAGGTTGTGATCCTCAAGTCTTAGAGACGATTCTTAAGCTCAACCCTAGTCTAATTGTTTATATTAGCTGTAAACCAGCAACTTTAGCACGAGATGTTCAGATCTTATGCGCATCAGGAGCATATCAACTAACCCAAATCCAACCCGCCGATTTTTTCCCTCAAACAACTCACGTTGAGTGCTGCGCCTTGTTAAACAAGCTGTAGAAAGCAGTCTAAACCTTATTTTGTCAGAAAGTTTAGTATAATGTATATGTGAAACAAAAGCGTTTTCTCTAATCTAAACAGAAACACTATGGTTTTAGATGTTAAATCAGTCATTAAATTAGTTCAGATTATTGCCAAGACAGGATTGTTATAGCCAAGCAATTTAAACTAGCTATCAACCGTTTGGTATTGACTAGAAACCCAGGTTAAATCGCTTCAAGTTATTGCCATGAATCCAGCAAATTTGACCTTTAACACAGCACAAATCCTAGAGTTTAAAGAGGTATATATTAAGTGATTGCCATCCCTATTCCTTGGAATAGAAGCAAGTGGACTACCATGAGCTTCACGTCAACACTCTATCTCTGTCCTGTTCTTGACTTGTTATTAGTAAACGTACCTTCAGCATGGCAGGCAGAAGTAAGATTAGGACTACAAGAAGCTTTAGTTAATGCAGCCAAGCATGGCAATAAACTCGATCCCAATAAAACTATTATTGTGAGATTTTCTGCCACCAGTAGTGAATACTCTTGGGTAATTGTCGATCAAGGAAATGGTTTTGCCTCCGAATGCAAGTGCCTTAAAAGCAAAATTGAGCAAGCTCAGATGCTCCCTGTAGATGAAGCCGAGAATGGCAGAGGTTATTCAATTCTGCACGAGATCTTTGACGATGTTCATTGGAACAGAGATGGCACTCAACTAACTCTCTCTAAAGCAGTCGTCAGCCATAAAGAAAGACAGCCTGCAATTTGTTGAACTTAAGTTTTATAAGTTTTAATTTACTAGAGTTATATATTAAGCAAAATTTGATATACTAACTAAGCGTTATGCGCGGCGACATAGCCAAGTGGTAAGGCCGTGGATTGCAAATCCATTATCCCCCAGTTCGAATCTGGGTGTCGCCTTAAAGCCTTAAATAATATGTCCAATCTTTCAATGCGGTCTTGTTGGTTTCCAAAGGCGACTTTTGGATAAGAATTCTTACCCAAAACGCCCCGTAAAAAGAGTAACTACCGTTTGCGAAGCATCTTCATAGGAGAACTCGAAGGGCTAATAGCTGATAGCTGACTACGTCCTCGAAGGAGGATAGCTACGAACAAGCTAATTAAAAGCGAAGCCCCATGAGCGATATGCGGAGCGGTGACGCGAAGCTAATCCTTTAGGAATCCTTTAGGACTGCTTCAAGAAAACGGTTGTAAGTTCACTTGTAGCTATTTTTAGTCGTTAGCACCAATAACGCCAATTTTGTGCCGAAAAGAAAGTTCTCCGCCATACCATCCCCCAAGTCCGAGGAGAGTTGCTACCAGCAAAGATATGATTAAACCGATGGGGACGATAAAATCTGGGCTACCTAGTCTTAACCCAAAATTAATTGCAGTTAGAACTAAAGCTGTAATATTAAGAATCATATGCGCCCAGCCAGCAGTACGCTTGCGTACCCTAGGAACCCTAAAAAAGTCTAACATTCCTACCAAAGCAGCCAAAATACCTGCGACTAATCCCAGTCCAATTAACCAAGTTGAAGCACGCGCCCAAAAAAAGTCGTTTGTAAGCCAGTAGCCAAGATCAGCACCAGCAGCAGCCGTTAAAAAAGCAACGGGAAATACAACGATAATTGGATGAATAGGATGTCCAGCAATTGCTACAGAACTAGTAACACCGCTACTTAAATACTCAGTCTCTAGGCTTTCAATAATCGGGGGAAGATTCGGATAAGGATTTTGATTCGTATATTCTGGCTCAAATTCTGTGTTGGTCATGATATTTCTCCTCAAAGCGACATTCAAAAGAAATCACTTTGTTGTTCATTAATTGTTGGTCAAATGTTTGCGCCGAAATTGGAATTTACTCACGCTAGTTAACACTTCAATTAATAACCCGATCGCTTAATACCAACATCTCGCTGAAGTCGTAGAGAATTTAACTTTGTCTAGTGCAATTAGTAATTCAATTGATAGATAAGCATGTTGATGATACTAATGATACTTGTGACATTTCAAAGACCAAGAATTAGCAGGACGTATGTTTGATGATTAATCTGAAAATTAGCTTGAACCTTTTAATAAAGCAGAGCTATTAACTAAACTTTGAGCAAACTGATCGAATCTTGCCCCTAGCTTCTCATCTTTTAGCTCTCCTGATGGCGTAAATGCCTGCCATGCTTGCCCGATCGCAATCTGTTCAGGAATAACCCACCCATGTACCCACCTAACAATAATTCTTAAATCATTAAGAGCATTACTATTAGATTGTCCGCCTAAAACGCTAATTAGTCCCGTCACCTTGCCCGATAAATGCTCAAAACTCATCAGATCTAGCGCATTTTTTAAAACCCCGCTGACGCTACCATGATATTCGGGAGTTGCTAAGATCAATCCATCCGCAGCCTTTACCTTTTCTCTCAATATTTCCACATCTGGATAATTTGGATATTCGCTACCACCATCACAAAAAGGTAACTGCATATCTCTTAAGTCTAGGATTTCCGTAACAGCACCTAATTCTTTGACCCGCTCGATTGCCTGCTGTAAAGCTAAAGCACTATATGCATCTGGGCGCAGACTACCAACAATTCCGACTATTTTAACCATGATAACTCATACTCATTATGACTACGTATAAGCTAGCAAATTTTTGGCTGAGTTGACAAGTAGAATAGTGAGCCATGAGCCGTGAACATTAATTACCAAACAATTTGCGATCGCTCTGAAGCAATATGCAGATACACCCCACAGGTTTGTTTAGCTAAATTATTCCAGCTAAAGCGTTCGGCAATCGATCTGTAGGCTTGCTCTACGAGTTGCTGGGAGTATTCAGGATTTTGCAACACTTGCAAAATTCCCCAAGTTAAAGAGTCAGGATCGTTGGCACGAGTGACAATGCCTGTACGGTTATGCTCCACTACTTCAGGCAGTCCACCTGTATCGGAAACAACTACGGGAACACGGGCAGCAAAGCTTTCTAGCGCCACAATTCCGAAGGGTTCGTATAAACTAGGAAAAACAGCGCAGTCGGCGATCGTCTGAAACTTATCCAAATCCGCATCTGACATGAAGCCAGTAAAATAACACTGCTCCCAGATTCCCAAGCTGTTCGCTTGGTGCTTTAAACGCCCAGTATCTCCTCCACCAATAATTACAAATTTCACTCCTCCCCCCATTAAACTAATAATTCGTGGAGCAGCATCAAGCAAAACAGAAATGCCTTTCTCGTAGCTCATACGCCCAACATAATAAATAATCTTCTCGCGATCGTTGGCAAAGCGACGACGAAATTTAGTGCGGTTGAAGTTATTACCGTGATGTTTCTTTTCTGGACGGATGCCATTATAAATCACATCAATTTTATCTGGAGGAGACTGAAAAACTCGCTGAATTTCCTCACGCATATATTGACTACAGACAATGATACGCCAAGCCTCGTGAGCCAAGAGTGTTTCCTTACCGTTAATATACTGTTGTCTGAGGTTATGGATGCCGTTGTAACGACCATATTCTGTGGCGTGGATCGTCGCTAGCATAGGCAGCTTGAAATTATACTTTAAGGCGATCGCTGCATCCCCCACTAACCAATCATGGGCGTGAATTAAATCAAAGTCGCCATGCTTCATTAATAATTCGCCACCAAGACAGCCCATACTATCGTTCATATTGGCAACCCAATGGAAAAAATCATTACCATGATTAACAGAACAGCGATAGAGATGAATCCCCTCCACCAGTTCATATTTGGGAGCTGAACCAAACTCCACTGTAAGCAAATGGACTTCATAGCCCAGTTTAATGATTTCTGGGTACAATTCTGCTACATGACGAGCAATTCCACCAACGATACGAGGGGGAAATTCCCAAGCTAGTGCTAAAATTTTCATCATTTTAATCCCTCACGCGATCGCACTGTGGATAGCTACAACTCTACTTGACTTATGACCTCAGGATAAAGTTTGAAATTCAGCTTAAATTTCTGCTAATTCCAAATTATTTATCTACCAAAGAAAAAGAAAAAGAAAAATAAGCGTAATTATAAATATCAATTACTGTCCTCATATTTAAGCATACACACTACCAGGCTGTCCGATTTTAGGTAAAGATAAATCGGCAACGAGTTGAAGTTGCCCTAAACTTACAATATTATTAGGTCTTTGCAGGCTCAATATTTTGGTACTTTTCGCTTTATGTCAATTTCTCCACAATCTGCCCCCCAGCCTGTATTTAGCTTTCGACAGCTATGGAATATGAACTTCGGGTTTTTGGGAATTCAGTTTGGCTGGGGACTACAGATGGCAAACATGAGCGCTATTTTTGAGCATCTGGGCGCTCATGCCGATCAGCTACCAATTCTCTGGTTAGCTGCCCCCTTAACTGGTTTGTTGGTGCAGCCTATTGTCGGCAATTTAAGTGACTATACTTGGAATTTTCTGGGTAGAAGACGACCTTATTTTTTAGCAGGAGCGGTTTTGGCTTTTATCGCCTTAATTTTGATGCCTCATGCTTCAACCCTGTGGATGGCAGCAGGATTACTTTGGATTTTAGACACCAGCGCTAACATCAGTATGGTTCCTTTTCGCGCTTTTGTGGGAGATTTGTTACCTCAAGAACAGCGTACTAAAGGATTTGCGATGCAAAGTATTATGCTGGGTTTAGGAGCAGTTTCAGCTTCAGCGCTACCCTGGATTTTGAGTAATGTTTTTTCCCTCAGCAATGGGATTACCCCTTGGCGTAAGATCCCCCTGACGGTGGAAGTATCTTTTTATGTAGGCGGAGTATTATTTTTAGGTACTGTATTGTGGACGATTGTGACCACCCCTGAATATCCCCCCGCTAATTTGGCTCAGTTTGAGCAGCTTAAGTCATCTCAGGGTAGCGTGATGAACAGTTTGAAACAATCTTGGCATACTCTCAGACAAATGCCCAACATCATGCAACAGTTAGCTAAGATCCAGTTTTTCACCTGGCTGGGTATTTTTTGTTTCTTACTATATTTTCCTCCCGCAGTGGCGCGCAATATTTTTGGGGCGACTAGTCAAAATTCTTTACTCTACAGTGACGGTATTGAATGGGCGGGAATTTGTTTCGCTGTTTATAACGCGGTATGTGTGGGGTTTTCTTTTGTAATTCCACGTCTTGTTAGATACTTAGGGTGTCCTTTAACTCATGGTTTATGTTTATTCTGTGGCGGGATTTGTTTAGTATCTTTGTTAACTATCCATAATCAATATGTTTTGCTCTTGGCAATGTTGGGCTTAGGAATTGCCTGGTCGAGCGCTTTAATTATGCCTTATGTCATGTTAAGTGATTCAATTCCCCCCCAGCGCCAAGGAATTTATCAAGGGATATTTAATTTTTTTGTAGTGTTACCAGAAGTTGTAGCAGCTTTAGCCTTTGGCTGGATTATGCAGTATTTACTCCACGAAGATCGCCTCTTAGCAGTTGTTTTGGGTGGAGTCTCCTTAATGATTGCGGCGGGGTTAACGTTTTTTCTGCAAAATACGGATAATTTAAGCATAGAGGTGCCAGAAAACCCAGATTTTACCTCAGTCACCAACACTCAAGCAGATGAGCAGACAGTATCATGATTAAGCAATTCGATCGCTTACCTCAACTCCTGCTTTTGGCCGTCACTGTCTTAATCTATAACGTCATGGCAATGGCGATCGCCAATTCACTCTTTGTCAGTCAAGTCGGTGCGGGACAACTGCCCATCGCCTTTATGTTAATTGGTTTGTGTTCTGTGCCAATTTATGGCGCATTTTCGCAGATTGCCGATCGCTATAGTCGCCTGTTGGTATTTCGCTACGTGCTATTAGGCTCAATTGTATTGATGATTGGGTTGAGGTGGTTGATTGACCTGAATGCAACCTGGGTTTATTATCTGCTGCTGATTGCGATCTTTTTTCAGTGGGATTTTTATAATAATTTGCTTTATCCTGGGCTACTGACGGACTATTTTACTACGCTGGAATATAAGCGCTATGCTCCTTTTATCGGCATTGCTCAGGCAGTGGGAACGTTGGTTGGGGGCGGTTTGACCCTGCTGCTATCTAATTATTTGCCCAGCCGAGAATTGCTGTGGTGCTTGCCTTGGTTTATGGGGATCGCTTTTGGGCAGTTGGTTTATTTGGAACGTTCTCAGCGTCGCTTACAAACTATTAAAGAAGAAAAACTGAGTATAGTTGAATCTTGGAAAATTCTGCCTGAATTGGGCAAACGTTATCCTTTGGTGTTTTTTCTGGCTGCCAGCAGTTTTTTACTGGTAATTATTTATCTTTGCTCTGAATTCCTTTGGTTTAATATTTATGGACAGCAGTTTGATGAGTCCCAATTAACGGGATTTCTCGGACTGATGCGGATGATTATTTCCTTGATTCAGGTGGTATTTCTTTATGGTGTTACTCGCCCACTGCTTAAATGGGTAGGAGTAGCCAGGCTCAACGCTGTTTATCCTGTCACAACTTTAGTGAGTTTAGGAGGACTGCTGTTTAATTTTAAATTGCCCACGGCGATCGCTTTGCAGATTAACGGTGATGCTCTCTATAAATCAATTAACCTGCCCGTACATCAGCTTAACTATAACGGTATTCCTCACCAATATGTGGGGCGGATTCGGGCTTTGAGCGACGGCTTAATTTATTCTGTCGGTTTAACTTTAGCGGGGCTAGTCTTGTGGCTATGTCATCTTTATCTCAGCCTAGAACAGATTACCTGGCTGGCGCTAATTTTGACGGTGATCTTGTTGCTGGTGCGCATTCCTATGGGCAAATATTATATCCAAAGTCTAGAGGATATGATTCGGGGGGATCTCATCAATCTGGATGATTTTGAGCAGCCAGGAACTCAATTGCCATTGCAATCAAGCAGCTTGATCAATGAATTTTTAACTAGTGGCGATCGCTATAATCAGCTTAAGGGGTTAGAGTTGGCTGCTAATGTTGGTAATCCCGAGCAGTTTTTTACTCAAGTGAGGTCTTTATTACCAAATGCTGACGCTGTCATGCGTCAGGAGATTTTAAAGCTCTATCAAAACAGCAATCAAGCTATCCTCCAAGAATTTGCTCAATTACTGGCTGACGATTGTGCCAATGTACGGGGAGTTGCTTTAGAAGTTTTAATCGCCAATCAGTATGCTTTTAATCCCTCTGACTTGAAACATCTAGTTGGCGATCTCGATTACCCTCAAGTACTCTTTCCCCCAACCCCAAATAGTACGCCTTGTGCCGAGCGAGACGCGCTTGAAGGCGCTGATCCGAAGGTGTACTCTTCGCAACGCGAAGCCGAACGTCAAGTACATGCCTTAGCCTTGGTTGCTACCTTTCAAAATACTCACGCCAAAGATTTAGATTCTAAAATTGCCGAACAATTTTGGCAGCTTAAATTAACAGATGAAACGATCAAGGCGATCGCCAGAGTGGTGCGCTATAGTGGCAACCCCGAATTTATTACCCTAATTGAATATTTATTACCACAAGCCAACCCTGAAGCCAAGCAAGCTGCCTTAGAAGCGCTGGTTAGTCTGGCTACGGCTCAAGACTCTAACTTAACTAAAATAGCTTTAGCCGAAACCGATCATGAAGATCCTGCTGTGCGCGTTGCTGCCTACAAAATCTTAGAAATTACTCATACTCCAGAAGCCATACTCCAAATAACTCAAGGTTTAGCAGATACCTCAGCACAAGTACGTCAACAGGTAGCCTGTACTCTCGCTGCCTATGGTCAAAAAGGATTAGCAATAGCTCAATCACAGCTAACGGCATCAAATCCCGCGATCGTTCAGACAGCGATCGCCGCGATCGCTAAATATAAAAATAAACATGCCAATGAAATTCTGTTTCAACACCTAATTCCTGAATTTCAGCAGTTTAATTTAACTCGTAAATGGCAACAACAAATACCTGCAAAAGATCCTAGCTGGCAGTTTTTAGCCATAGCCATTGAAGACTATCAACAACGATTATTACAAAAAGTATTATATATTCTTTCCTGTTTGGGCTATTCCCGTACCGTCAGCTTAGTACAGCGAGTCCTCTCCACCAGCGATCGCCGAGACTTAGCCAACGCCGTCGAAATTCTCGCCTCCATCAATCATCGTCGCTTTATTCAACCTTTAATGCCCCTCTTGGAACAGAGAGTATCCAGCAAAATCCCCAGTAAATTCCAACCTAATCCTCAATGGCTGGAAGATAAAGGGTATAAAATACTTCTTGAGGCTCTAGAGTCAAGCGATCGCTGGATCAAAACAGGGGCATCCGTTGCCTTGGCGGTTGTACCCACAGCCTTACTCAACGATCCCGATCCCGTCGTACAATCAGTGATACGGGAAATCTTTCCTCTGGCATATCAGCTTACCTGCCCTGTTAGCAACTCCATGAATCGATTACTCTTGCTGCGCAACATTGCTCTGTTTAAAAATCTTTCTCTAGATGAACTGTTTTCCATCGATCAAGCCCTCGAACAAAAACAGGTTCTAGCGGGAGAAACCATCTACACCGAAGGCAGTTGGGGCGGTCATTTATATATGATCGCTGGGGGCAAAATTCAAATTATCAAAGAGCTTGATGGTGAACCACAGGCAATTAAACAATTGACCGCAGGACAGTATTTTGGCGAAATTGCTCTATTTGATGAAGCTCCCCGCTGGGATGGGGCGATCGCTCTTGAAGACTCAACCCTACTTTGTTTAGAGAAAAAACGTTTTATTAGCCTCATCTCTCAACGCCCCCAAATCATTTTAGAACTTTGTCGCTTCTTGAGTCGCAGATTGAGAGAAACAGATAAATATATGTCTGCCAAGAAAATATATTCAGCTAACTAAGTAGCTAGGCATAATTAATTTAAAGACTTATGTGAGGTAGTGGAGTAGTAAAGTAGTGGAGATAGGGGAGAAAAATAAGAATCCGTTATTTTATATTTAATTTCACCCAGCTACTTAACTTTTGATTTGAGCTATTGAAGCAGCATCTCTAAAATAATGCTAAGTGTTTTAATTACCCATTCATTATAGGTGACATAATCATGGGTTAAGAATATACTAACATTAGCTTAATTAGACATTATACTATAGATTATTATTTAGCAAGATTGACTAATATCTATGATGAATAGCCAATTTTCCCAACCTTTATGGCTAGCAACATATAACTTGTCACCAAGAAGAGTTACTAAATTTTTACTTTCAATAATTGCCTTACTCGTTCTGTTTAATCTGCTCGAAAGAGGCATAGTCCATTGGTTAAACGCTCAAAATGATGGTAAATTAATTTCGATATATTTTAATTTTGACGAAGAGGCGAATTTTCCTACTTTGTATTCATCTGTGACGTTAGGATTCTGTAGCTATTTACTTGCTATAATCGCTACTTTCAAAAAAACAGTCAAGGCAAAATATGCTCAACATTGGCAAGCATTATCTTTAATTTTTTTGTATTTAGCCATAGATGAAAATTGCGGTATTCATGAATTGCTAATTCCAGTTTTCAAAGGATTAATAAATGCCAAGGGGTTCTTATATTTTCCTTGGGTCATACCTGCATTCTGTTTGGTAGTTGTTTTTTTGATTATCTATAGAAAATTTATTTTAGCCTTACCCAGTCAAACTAAAGTCATGTTTTTATTATCAGGAACAATTTATGTTTTTGGTGCTTTAGTAATGGAGATGATTGGAGGATATATTGCCGATCATTATGGATATCATACGGTTTATGGGATGGCTTCAACTATTGAAGAGTTATCTGAGATGTTGGGTGTAGTGATATTTATTAATGCAATTTTAAATTACCTACAATCTCAAGTAGGGGAACTAAACTTTGCTATTTTTTTTCAACAGCAAAAAAGAAAGAGTCTTATCCCTCATTTTGTGCATAAAAAATAATAACTAACCAATTTAAGTTTATGCTTCTCAAGTTAGGTAATTATGATATTGTTTTGAGATGGAAAATCCAAAATGAATAGATAGATTTTATACTCAATCTTATTAATAAAAGCGCTCTAAGCTCATATGACTATCAAGTAGAATGGGATGAGTTATTATTTTGAAGCAACTTTACGCATTTTATGGACAATTTGCCAATTAAATCGTGTCAAAAATTGAGTTAATCATTTGTTTTAACCCGTTAAATTAAATTATTAGATTCTATAGCGCCGTCAACTTTTGATGTATTTGGGTCTGGGTATACTAGGTGCTGGTGCAACGGCTGCTTGTGGGTTTAGCAATCAACGAACGAATCCAACCACAAGATCTCTGCCAACTCAACCGATCGCCGATGCAACCCAGACCAATACACCCGTGGCGACAGCTGTAAAGACAATTCCTGATTTTCAGGGGATTCAGCAGTGGTCGTTGCTGATTTAAAGTATGAAAATTCTAGTTTCTAGTTTCTAGTTTCCAGCTTCTAGTTTCTAGTTTAGTAGTATAATAGCCGATATTAAAAACTACATTAAAAATGCAAGATTTTAAGAAATTAGCGGTGTGGCAAAAATCACCTAATTTTACGGTTAATTTATACAAAATAATTTCTAATTTTCCAATAGAAAAAAAATACGGTTTAACTAACCAAATAAGACGAGCATCAATTAGCATAAAATCTAATATTGCAGAGGGCTGCGAAAGAAATGGTAACAAGGAGTTAACTAGATTTTTATATATTGCTAAAGGTAGCGCGTTAGAGGTTGAATGTCAAATATTAATAGCTAGAGATTTAGGTTATCTAAGCAAAAAAAAAGTCAGATTTGTTTGAAAGTAAAATAAATGAAATTGCCAGAATGTTAACATCTTTGATTGCTAAAACTAGAAACTAGAAACTAGAAACTATAAGGTTAATTGTACAAATCATACCTGTATTCAGTAACACCAGGAGTTTTAATCATGACTTCGGCAAGACCCCCAAAACGGACAAAATCACCACGGTTACCAACTCAAACACTGCTAGCAAAAATTTTTCACTGGACGAATTTGATTAGTTTATTTGTGATGCTTTTTAGTGGATTGCAGATATATAATGCAAATCCAGTGTTTGGCGGACGTTCTGGTTGGAATTTTCCCGATTACTTAACCCTAGGAGGATGGTTGGCAGGTGGGCGAAATTGGCATTTTGCGGCGATGTGGTTTTATGCCTTGAATCTGTTGTGGTATGGTTTGTATGTAATGATTTCCCGCCGTTGGCAGAAACGATATGCCAGTGGCAGTGATCTTAAGGCATTGCGAGTAAGTCAGAACGCCAAGCGCAAAAATTATGCACTCCATCGATTAGTCTACACAGCTATTATCCCGATTTTAGTTTTGTCGATCGCTTCAGGGTTGGCGATGTATAAACCCGCTTCGCTTCATTGGTTATCTAGTTTGTTTGTAGATTGGCAGACGCTGCGTACTGTTCATTTTATTGCCGTTCCTATCTTTATTTTGTTTACTTTTGTTCACTCATTATTGGCTTTGAGAGTTGGTAGCATTCATCTCATAAAATCGATGTTTGTTTAAAAAGGATGATTTAAAAATGTCAAAATCGATTTCTCGTCGTCAATTGTTGCAATGGTCTGGATTATCTAGTGCCAGTTTACTGCTCAATAGCTGTGGCTCAAATCTCTGGTCGAAGGAAGTAGGACAAGCTATTGAGCCACTCAATCAAGCAACGCAAGCCTTGTTACTTACCCAGAAACCTGTTCCTGAATACTCGCTCGAGCAGATCGAACCAGATAAACTTTTAATTAATACCTTTGCTCAAACTCCACAAATTGATCCAGCCAAATATCGCCTCCAGATTGAAGGTGAAGTCAATCACCCTATGCAGTTAAGTCTGAACGACCTTCAGACAATGCCGTTGACATCAATGGTGATTCAACATGTGTGTGTAGAAGGGTGGGCTGCAATTGTGCAGTGGGGAGGAGTGCGGTTGCAGGAATTACTTCGATTAGCTCAACCAAAACCGAATGCCCGCTATGTTTATTTCAAATCTGCCGATGGCTATTACGAAAGTTGGGATTTAGTCTCAGCAACACATCCGCAAACACTGATGGCATATCAGAAAAATGGGCAGTCTTTGTCGGCTGATAACGGTGCGCCATTACGTCTTGCTTCGCCAATTAAGTTAGGCTACAAGCAAAGCAAATGGGTAACTCAAATTATGCTGACTAATCAATTGATGCCGAAGACTGGATATTGGGAAGATCGAGGATACGAGTGGTTTGGCGGATTATAAATAAATTATAAATATAAATCGTGAATCTCACTCATCACCTATAGCCGTACAAGATTAGGTTAGGACATATTAAAGTTAAAGTTCTTTGCTCGTAAGTAACAAGTAACAAGTAACAAGTAACGATTGTCTTTATAAATAATTGCGTATCGCTATATAAAACACTCAGCCAACAGGAAAATTTAGCAATAGATCTGTCAAAGCGCTTAAATATACAGCTGTGGGCAGATACATAAAAAACAACTGGCAATTTTTAATGTAGTTAGTAAAAAAAAATTATTAAATCTAGCTACATTTAGAATTATGTTAAAAGGTGGTCAAATTAAAACTGCTGCCCTGTTGGGATTAATGAGCGGAATATTAGTGCTAGGTGGTTATTGGGCAACTGGTACTGAGCAAGGAGCTTTAATTGGTCTACTGTTGGCTGCTGTTACTAGCTTTGGCTCATGGTTTTACTCGGATAAGGCAGCATTAGCTGCATATCAAGCACAGCCCGTAACGCGCGAACAAGCACCAGAACTATACGATATAGTTGCCGACTTAGCCAAAAAAGCAGATTTGCCGATGCCTAAGTTAGCAGTTGTACCAACGCAAACTCCTAATGCTTTTGCTACGGGGAGAAATCCTAATCATGCTGCGGTTGCCGTAACTCAGGGAATTATGCAGATCTTAGACAAAAATGAGTTAGCAGGGGTCATTGCCCATGAATTAACTCATATTAAAAACCGTGACACTCTGACTCAGGCAGTTGCAGGTACTCTAGGAGGTGCAGTGACGTTTCTGGGTAGAATGCTTACTTTTGGTGCAATGTATGGCCCTGTCAATCGAGACGATCGCCAAGGAGGTAATCCTCTAGGAGTCTTAGTTCTAGTGATCCTCGCGCCAATTTCAGCATCATTAATTCAAATGGCAATATCCCGTACTCGGGAATTTTCAGCGGATCGGGGTTCAGCAGAAATTACAGGCAATCCTTTGGCATTAGCCAGTGCCTTGCAAAAGCTCGAATCCATTGGTAAGCAAATACCTATGAACGGGAATCCCGCATTTGAACCAGTATTGATCATCAATCCTTTTTCAGGCGGAGGGATACAATCTTTATTCCGTACTCATCCTTCTACAGAAGAGCGAGTACGTAAATTACAAGAAATAGCCCAGCAGCAACAAAACTACAGTAGCTTTGCCGTAAATTAATAAATATGAAAAATTTAATTAGACTAATGACGATCGCCTTTCTTTATCTGGCGATCGCTTTTCTCCCATCCACCGCACTTGCTGATACAGTTAAAACAAATACTGCTGATTCTACTAAACAAGCTGCTCAAGAGGTAATTAAAGATACGGGGGTAAAAGATCAGTTTGGGAAGTCAGCTAACGGTGAGCAACTTCTAGATAATGCTCAAGACAAAGCTAATGAAAAGCTGAATAATTTAGCGGATAAAAAGAAATCGGGAGAAGATTTACCTAATAGCGAAAAGCTATTTCTAAAAAATTTGCAGGGTCAATAAAGCGTTACTAAAACTAGAGCCTAAAACTAGAGCGTTTTATCAGTGTAATCAATTAAGCAAGCTGTTCGTCAAGAAACAGCAACAAAAAAGGCGATCGCCTTTGAAGCCTCCGAATAGTGACTCTCCTAGAACTTCTCTTTATCAGTTAATAAAAGAAAGACACATGAGCAATTTTGATTTTAAAAATCCTCCTGAACCAAAATTAATCGATTCTTGCGTACATTGCGGTTTTTGTCTTTCTACCTGTCCTAGCTATCGAGTTATTGGCAAAGAAATGGATTCTCCTAGAGGAAGAATCTACTTAATGGATGCAATCAATCAAGGAGAAGCAACCGTTGACACTACTACAGCTCAACATTTTGATTCCTGTTTAGGATGTCTAGCCTGTGTGACTACCTGCCCTTCAGGAGTAAAATACGATCAGTTAATTGCTGCTACCCGCCCTCAGATCGAGCGCAACCTAACTCGCAGCCTACCTGATCGGTTAATTAGAACCTTAATTTTTAATCTCTTTCCCTATCCCAATCGCTTGCAACATCTGCTTCCTCCTCTGTGGCTTTATCAACAATCAGGTTTACAGCGGTTAATTAGAAAGACAGGAATTCTCAACAAGCTAACCCCTCGGTTAGCTGCAATGGAGGCAATTCTTCCCCAAGTAACCGACAATGCTTGGCAGAATGATTTACCTAATGTAATACCTGCCCAGGGCAAAAAACGCTATCGAGTAGGTATGATTTTAGGCTGTGTGCAGCGATTATTCTTTTCTCCTGTTAATGAAGCTACAGCCAGGGTATTGACTGCTAATGGTTGTGAAGTGGTAATTCCCCCAAGTCAAGGCTGTTGTGCTGCTTTACCCGCTCATCAAGGGCAAGAGTTACAGGCACAGGCTTTAGCAAGACAGATGATTGATAGTTTTAGCGACCAAGATTTAGATGCAATTATTATTAATGCTGCCGGCTGTGGTCATACTCTTAAAGAATATGGTCAAATCTTAGCTGATGATCCTGAATATCGAGCCAAAGGCAAACAGTTTTCCCTCAAAATTAAAGATATCCAGGAGTTTTTAGCCGAAATTAAGTTAACTACTAAGCTACATCCTTTAGCATCAGGTGAATTAAACCTTGTTTATCAGGATGCCTGTCATTTATTGCACGGACAAAAAATTAGCCTGCAACCGCGCCAACTGTTAAAGCAGATTCCAGGAATTAAACTGCATGAACCTCTAGACGCAGGATTATGCTGCGGAAGTGCGGGCATTTACAACATGTTGCAGCCAGAAACTGCTGATGAACTAGGCAGACAAAAAGCGAATAATTTAATCAATACTGGAGCGAGTGTCATCGCTTCGCCTAATCCTGGCTGTTCTTTGCAAATTCAAAAACATTTGGAGTTACAGGGTTCAAATGTTCAATTATTTCATCCTGTTGAGTTATTAGACTATTCAATTCAAGGAAAACAAATTCAATTAAACTAAAACAACTTTATGCCACAATCAAACGACTGGATCGATATTTCTTTGACTATTCATCCAGAAATGCCCTACTGGCCTGATAATCCTGCCATAAGTATAGAACCAAGTCAATGTTTAGCTCATGGAGATGTGTGCAATGTTTCCAAAATGACGATTGGCACTCATACAGGAACACATATTGACGGTATTAATCACTTCATTAAAGGTGGCATCGGTATCGACCAAATGCCTCTGGATGCAACTATTGGCAGAGCTAGGGTAATTGAAATCAAAGATTCCCATCAGGTTAAGGTGGAAGAGCTAGAACCCCACAAGATTAAGCCAGGAGAACGAATTTTATTTAAAACTCGCAACAGTGATTTCGCTCTAAAATCTGATACTTTTGTAGAAGACTTTGTGCATATTTCTACAGAAGCGGCTCGATACCTGGCAGAAAAAAAAGTTCGTACCATAGGCGTAGATTACCTATCTGTTGGTGGGTACAAAGGAAATGTAATCGAAATACACCATATTTTATTAGGCTCAGGTATTTGGGCAATTGAAGGACTAAACTTAGCTGAGGTAGAACCTGGAGAATATGAGCTAATTTGCTTACCAATTAAGCTTAAAGATGGCGATGGCGGTTTAGCTAGGGCAATCTTGCGCCCTATTTGAGCTAATAAAACGAAGCTAATCCACATTCGATATTTTTATTTTAAAGTAAACACATTTAAATTCAGCATAAGCTTTCACAAGCCAAATTACTTCTGGTAAATTATGGGTAACTAACGCTGGTGAGCTTATTGTCATGACAAGAGTAATATTTCAACCTCCCAAGTTACGGCTAGAAGAATGCGAGGATGGGGAGCGTAAGGTAACTTGGCTAGAATTATTTTTCGATTTAATTTTCGTAGTAGCGATCGCCCAGTTAGCCCATAATTTTCACGGAGATTTTAGCCTAGTGGGGTTAGCCAAACTAGGTATTTTATTTATCCCCGTGTGGTGGTGTTGGACTGGTGCAGTTTTTTATGACACTCGTTTTAATAATGATGGTTTAATAGATCGTCTCATTACCTTGATCCAGATGGCGATCTCAGCAAGCCTGGCAGCCAATATCCATCATGGTTTAAGCACCTCATCCATGGGTTTTGCTCTCAGTTATATCGCATTTCGTGCCTTATTAATCTGCCAATATCTCCATGCAGGTTATCATGTTCCCCAAGCAAGACTGCTTACCAATTGGTATACAGTTGGTTTTAGTCTCAGCCTATTGTTCTGGCTAGCTTCAGTATTTGTGCCTCTTCCCTGGCGTTTGGTGCTGTGGGGGGTGGGTTTAATCATTGACTTTGCCACTCCTTTAAGCGCAGGACAAAGAGTGGCAAAAGTGCCGCCCAATCTGGCTCATATCACCGAAAGAATTGGGCTATTTACGATTATTGTTTTAGGTGAATCTATTGTTTCTGTAGTTGGTGGAGTGTCAGAACTTGTCTGGACTCCCACCTCAATTGCGATCGCCTTGTTAGGTTTATCTATTGCCTTTAGCTTTTGGTGGATGTATTTCGATACGGTGGATGAATCTCCTCTCCACGCCATGAGGGTAGGTAAAATGATAGTTGCTCTTACTTGGCTATATTCTCATTTGCCGTTGGCTGTCGGTTTAACCGCTACGGGGGTAGGAGTCGAAAAAATGATTAGTGGCTTAGATAGTGATGCTACCAGAGGAGAGAAAGTCTTATTTTGTCTAGCAGTTGCTTTATGTTTAATGATTCTCTCTAACCTCCATTGGACAAGCTGTGAATTAGGTCAAACTAAATGTAAAAAAATCCTAACTTACTATCGTCTTGGTGCTGCTGCTTTTGTCTTAACTCTTGCTTTTGCCTGTAATTTCTTATCTTCCTTAGTCGTTATTACATTGGTAGCATTTGCCTGTGGGATTCAAATCGTTTTAGATATTTTTAACACCTGTCCTTAATCGGTAATCAGTAATTATCAAACCCGTTATAATCGCGATATTCTGTAAAATTTTCGGTATCCATGAAAGAGCGCATTGCTAAATCCTTTGATATTTTCGCTAATAAATTGGTGCAGTTTAGCCAAGAGAGGGGTCGTTTGTATTGGTGGGTATTTTTGTTCGTTTTGGCTTTTACTCTTGTGTCGATCGCGCCTTTCCCTGGACATTCTCAGCTACCTATAAATCAAAATCAATCTGAGCAAATTTGCCTTGGGGATCCACAACAGGAAATACGTGGTGTGTGGCTAACTAATGTTGATAGTGACGTTTTGTTTAAAGCCGATCAGACTAAAGAAGCGATCACTTTACTTGCCAAAGCTAATTTTAATACTCTTTATCCTACGGTTTGGAATTGGGGCTATACTCTTTATCCTTCTAAGATAGCTGAATCCTTTACGGGTCTAGCTCTCGACCCAACAGAAGGACTTCAAAACCGAGATATTTTAGCGGAAATGGTGGAACTAGGACATCAACAGGACATGAGGGTTATTCCTTGGTTTGAGTTTGGCTTTATGGCTCCTGCGGATTCGGAATTAGCAAAGCGTCATCCTCAATGGCTTACCGCTAGACAAGACGGCAGCACTATTTGGTGGGAAGGCAAGGTGCATCAACGGGTGTGGTTAAATCCTTTGCGTCCAGATGTACAGAAGTTTATGACAGATTTAATTGTGGAGATTGTCTCTAATTATGACATTGATGGTATTCAGCTAGACGATCATTTTGGCTATCCATCAGAATTAGGTTATGACGACTATACCGTTAAGCTATATCAACAGGAGCATCAAGGTAAACTACCGCCAACAGATCCACAAGACCCAGATTGGGTGCGCTGGCGTGCGGATAAGATTACAGATTATGTGGAAACTTTATTCCACGAAATTAAACAGCATAATCCTGATGCCATCGTTTCTGTTTCTCCCAACCCGCAAGATTTTTCCCTCAATTCTTTCTTACTTGACTGGCACCGCTGGGAAAGAAAAGGCTTAATTGAAGAGTTAGTTGTTCAAATCTATCGCGATCGCCACGATACCTTTATTAATGAATTAGAGCAACCTGAAATTCTAGCAGCAAGAGAACACATTCCCGTAGGCATAGGCATTCTCACTGGTTTAAAAGGTCGTCCGATTCCTTGGCAGAGAATCTACAGGCAGGTTAAAATTGCCCGTGAGCATAAGTTTGCTGGCATATCTTTTTTCTTTTATGAAAGTCTTTGGAATTTAGCAACAGAGTCTCCCATCACAAGACAGGCTGCACTGAAGAATTTACTTTACCATCAGACACAACATCCTGATGTATCTAACTGCCAATCCTAATCTCAATCATACATAGTGATTAGCGCAATTAATTTGGGAACAATGAACTGGGGTGTGCAGTATGGAGAACCCAAAACTAAATGGACAGTAGATTGAAATATTTGACTATTGAGGACTATAGCGTTCTACTGGAGCAAGCTCAGGTAGCCACATATAAACAGCATGACGTAATTCTTAAAGAAGGTCGTTTGTCTGAGGCAATCTATTTAGTCCGCCAAGGCACAGTTAGAATCGAACGAGCCGCTACTGGTAGAGATGTGGCGATCGCTTTTCTCGAACCAGGGGAGGTTTTTGGCGAGGTTTCTTTTTTGGAGGGTGTACCGACTACTGACGCTGTGATCGCTCAAGAAGATGTCGAAATTTTTGTGATTAACCAGGCACAACTGGCAGGCTTGCTAGATACTAAACCTGGTCTATCAGATCGGTTTTATCAATCTTTGGTACACAATCTTTCTAGTCGTCTCCAGCAAACTTCTTCTCTGGTGTCTCATCTAATGCGACGGGTACGTATTGCGCCAGAATATTGCGGTTATCGTACGGGACAAACGGGACAAAATGAAATTCCTCCTGAATTAGTTAGTGAAACTGAACTATTTAAAAAGAATTTAAGCAGCATCGAACAATTAATTCGTCATCGAGAAATTAATGAACTGGATGCTCAAATACAGATCGACAAAATCTGTAATATGTTGATTAGCACCCTCAGAGAACAGATTATTGAAGAGCCAGAAATTGCTCAGGCAATTGGTACTTTTATCTTTCGCGAAACTTTTCCGTTTTTTATGCTCAGTAGCTTCCTAGATCGATCTTTTCGTCGACCTGGAGGCTATTTTAGCGACTCATATATTACTGAGCTGCTTTCCCAAAATGAACCAGAAGGAGATGGCTATTTAGGCATTTATTTAGATCGTTGGATTCGCTCTCGACCTACCTGTTTAGCTCTCAAATACCGTGGCGGGATAATTACTGAAACTATTAAACATTTAATCCATAGCTGGACAGAATCAACTCCCCTACCCATCGCTAGTATCGCCAGTGGTTCAGCATCAGAAATTTTAAATTTATACTTTCAAGCCGAGCCACCTAATATTCATGTCACCTGCGTTGATTTTAATCATCAGGAAATATCTTCAGCCGCTAGCATCGCTCATAAATGGGGTTTTCAAGATCATCTTACCTTTGTTCAGGATAATTTCTTTCTGATGGCTGAAGGCTATAGTCAGATTGATATTCCACCCCAAAAAATGATCTATAGCGTCAGTATGGCAAATTGTTTGTGCGATCGCGAATTTATCCGTATCCTTGATTGGATTTACGACCATCTTTTACCTGACGGTATTGTTGTTTTAGCTAATTTACACGCTGCTAACCCCGATCGGATCTTGCTGGAACATATTTTAGAGTGGCATTCGATTTATCGTTTCGCAAAGGATTTAGAATCGCTATTCTCTCGTTCTAAATTTCGCTCTCTTCCCTTGTCAATTCAGTCAGATGAATATGGAGTTGAACTATTTGTAATTTGTAAAAAAGCTTGGGTGAGCAGTGAGTAACAAGTAACAAGTAACAAGTAACAAGTCCTAGCAGAAATTAAACATTACCTTTGCCAAGCTGATTAGTATTACTAATAACTAGCAACCAATTGTCGATACAGTTGAGCGATTTTGTCGATTACTTGATTAATACTGAGATTGTCCGTGATTAATTCGATCGCATCATCGGCTTTTTTCAAAGGTGAAATGGCTCGATTACTGTCTTGCTCATCCCTGCGTTGAATATCTTGCTCTAGCTGTTGAAGGTCAATATCATTTATGCCTTGAGCCTGCAAATCTTGTAAACGTCTTCTAGCTCTTTCCGAGGCTGTTGCGGTTAAAAAGATTTTTAATTCGGCATGAGGAAAAACATTCGTGCCAATATCTCGTCCCTCGGCAATTAATCCTCCCTGTTCTCCCCACTGCTGCTGCATTTCGACTAGTTTCTCTCTGACCGCAGAAATTGCTGCGATCGCCGATACATTTGCCGTAACTTCTAGAGTACGAATAGCTGTAGTTACATCTTGACCGTCGATCTCAACTACGGTGGGTAAATCGATACTACTGGGAGAGGTTAACTTTAAGTCTAGGTCTTGGAGTAAATTAGCGATCGCCTGATGGTCATTAATCGCAATTCCCGATGATTGTACTAACCAAGTGACAGCACGATACATTGCTCCTGTATCTAGATAGAGCAAGCCTAATTGATGGGCTAAAGAACGAGTAACAGTAGATTTTCCCGCTCCTGCGGGACCATCGATAGCAATAATAGGCTGACGTTTTTGTAACACAATATTATCAATTAAACGAGTAGAACCAACATAAACAGCGATCGCTAGTAATCCAGTTTGCTTAATCTGGGTAATTGCTTGCAGACTCACAGGATCGACTAGCTCAATGTATTGAATTTTAACTTCTTCTGAGTTGGCTAATTTCTGTTTAACTAAATCAATTAATGCTGTAGCGTTGATTTCGCCTTCAGTAAAAGCCAACTTTACCTGTTGTAAACTCTCGTAGATTTTAGCAGCCTCTTTTTTTTCTAGCTTGGTTAAATATTGATTGCGGGAGCTTAATGCGAGTCCCGATGCTTCTCGAATAATCGAACCAGGAACAATTGCCACAGGAATATTTAAGTCTTGGACTAGACGACGGATAATAGCTAGCTGCTGGGCATCTTTTTGCCCAAAATAAGCTTTATCTGGCTGAATAATATTGAATAACTGGGTAACAATACTTGCAACCCCCGTAAAGTGATCGGGGCGATATTTACCACATAACACCTGCGTCATGCTTTGAGGTGGAATTACCGTAGTCTTATTATTTAAAGCGTTTGTATCACCCCTGCTGTTCATCTCTTCGGGTGTGGGAGCAAATACTAGATCTACTCCCATTGATTCACATAGCTGTAAGTCTTGCTCTAGCTGTCGGGGATAGTTAGCCAAATCTTCTGTCGGCGCAAACTGCAAGGGATTTACAAAAATGCTCACCACTACTAAGCTGTTTTCAGCGATCGCTTTGGTAATCAAGCTTAAGTGTCCCTGGTGCAGCGCTCCCATCGTCGGCACTAAACCGATTTTGCCTTGATTTGCCTGGCGATAGCCCTTCAAATGGGAGCGCAGTTCAGAAATTGTCCGCAACAAAAGCACCATGATTATTCAGTAAGCAGTGAGCAATTACCTCATTATCAGCGATTTAGTGATTTTAGACTCGATCGAGATCAAATTAGACAGTTGAAGACTACTTTTCTCTCTTGACTTCTGTTCGCTCCAGGGTAAGCTCATCTATCAAAGAGTGGAAAATTAATACTTGGCGGCAGTTAAAGGCAATTATTTCGAGCTTTTCAAGCCATTTAACCGTATTTTTTAGCAAAAGACAGTTTTAGTTTTGAACAGATAAATTGAGGACACGGACAAATTAAACAAACAAAAGTGAGCATAGCTTAAATCAGCTTTCACCTTTTTGATTGGCTAGCAGTCAAAACAATTATTAAACTTTTTTAGAATTTAAACGCCAGATGAAACGTAAATATAGAATTAAATATTAGATAGTCTCTTCTGACTTAGCTCGGATCTATTTTTGTTTTACTATGAAGCCAATCGTAAATACGATCTAGCTCTTCTAAAGTAACTAGACCATATTGCCAAAGAATCATTGGAATAGGAGCAGGATGCTCTTCTACAGATTTTTGCACAATCTTAATGGAATCATTGGAAAGAGCTAATTCTTCTTTTAGAAACTTGATGAACGTGGCGTATATGGCTGGTTTCATGGTAAGTTACCTTTTTTAAATTTTCAAATTATAAATTATCAGAGAGTTTTACTAACTAAAAAGCGCAATTTTGGCTATTATTTCTCGTAAGATTTTTGTCATTATTTAGATATTGCGCAGATTTTGCCTGTGTTTTTAATCACTAAAAGATTGAGTTACTTCTTAAAATATCAATCTTGAAGCTTAAAAACTTTAAACCCAATTAAATACAGCAGCAACGACTGCAATAAAAATCTTAGGTTCTTAATAATGACACATGGATTCTAATACGTAAATACACTTAATAAAACTACTTGTCAGAAAGGATAATATTTATAGCAATATTTTGGCTCTTTCCTCTGATAGATAAGTGTGATTAGACTCCATGCCTGCTTGGCGATCGCGATAAAAATCTACATAAAGTCTTTATATTTTTGACGAAAATTTGTTTTGTTGAGAATTAAATTTTGATTTTCAGCTATTAACTTTCGCCAGCTATAATTATTCTCGTAGTACATAGCCAATTCCTCTGACAGTTTGAATTAGCCTTTTATGATTTTGACTTTCAATCTTCAGACGCAAATAGCGAACATATACTTCAATCACGTTGGATTCACCACGATAATCGTAGCCCCAAACATTTTCAATAATTTCTTCTCTAGTCATTACCTGTTCGGGATTGGACATGAGATACTTAAGTAATTCAAACTCTTTCATTGTCAGTCCGATTACTTGATCTCCTCTCATAGCTTGACGAGTGCTTAAATCTAAAATTAATTCACCAAACCTTAACTGCTCAGGAATATCTGTTTCTGTCTGAAGATACAAATTGACCTGCTCTAACAATTTATCTTTCTGATAAGGCTTCAACAAGTAATCATCAGCACCTGCTTCAAGGCAAGCAACCCGTTCAGGAACAGTCTCCTGTTCGACCAACATCAATACAGGAATATGTTCTCCCGCACAACGTAACTGACGACACAAATCAAATCCAGATTTGCCTGTAAACCCACGGTCAACAATCACCATTACTGGTTGATAAACCTTTAGTTTAGACCATCCCTTTTGAGCTGTTTCGATCACAGGCTGATAGCCTAAAGTTTTCAGATCAAGACTCGCCTGCTGAGCAAAAAGATCGTCTGTCAGCAGCAGAATAGATGAATCAGTAGCGCTGTATTTATTTACCAAAATCTTAGGACTCCTACGGCAACAATCAGGTTAATGCTAGTTTAGGGCAATTCTACCGATGTCGGTTTAGCGATATGAGGCAGTCCCCAGCCTAACTTTTCTCGTAGAATACGGAAGAATTCAGGCGATCGCCGACGAATAAATTTGGCAGGATAGATGGATTTTTCGACTAAGATGTGGTCATCTGGCAAAATATAACAGCCACCGTTCCCATCAACCACCATCACCATGCGGTTTGGCGTGGCGGGAAAAACTGTTACGGGTTCGCGATCGCTAAATACTAACGAGCGAGAAGCCAGAGAATGAGGGCAAATCGGCGCTAGCTGCAAGACAGGTACATCAGGGGTTAAGACAGGCCCCCCTGCACTCAAAGCATAAGCAGTTGAGCCAGTAGGGGTAGAAATAATAATCCCGTCCGCCGCGACATCTACAGGAGCATGATCACCAATTTTCACTTCAAAATGACACATACTAGTCAAGGGTTCGCGATGCAAAACCATTTCGTTGAGGCTAAGAGCCTCCCACAGTATAGTATCGTGACGAAATACTCTGACTGCCAACATGGAACGTTCTTCAATTTCATATTCTCCACTCATTAGTTGCTCTAAGTCATCGTTGAGATGGCTTAAGTAGCTTTCGGTTAAAAAACCCATGTGTCCCGTATTAACAGTCAACAGAGGAATATGATAAGGAGCAAGTTGTCGAAATGCAGATAAAACCGTACCATCTCCGCCCAAAACAACTGCAAATTTAACACTTGGATCGAAGTTAGCAGGGGTTAACTGCTCAATTCGAGTATGACAGACAGCACTACCAGGAGTGGAGTATTCTAAAATACCTCCCATGCCAGTAGCCATG
The DNA here is from genome assembly GCF_003003995.1 of Pleurocapsa sp. CCALA 161. Classification (GTDB taxonomy): domain Bacteria; phylum Cyanobacteriota; class Cyanobacteriia; order Cyanobacteriales; family Xenococcaceae; genus Waterburya. The sequence goes on from NZ_PVWF01000025.1 coordinate 51,024, forward strand.
CATACATCCCAGCCACAGGCGGTTAGCTTTTCGGTAATTTCTGAGGCAACTTTGCAGGCGATCGGCTTAATATCGTTATAAACAATGCCGGCTTTTGGCTTTGGCACAACTAATTACTATCCCGTACTAATCATCTTGAATATTAGAGTCCTATCTTCCAGCCTATCGTGGAGCAGTTAAAAATAATAGTCTAGGTCGCTAATTATTATTATTAATTGATCCTTCTGCTCTCTGCTATTAAAGACGAAACCCGATAAACCATCAACAAAAAATATAGCTCTAAAACCACATCAAACATATCTATGAAAATAAGCTCCCCGTAACGAGGAGCTTATTAACAAAGCTTAAAGAAATTTAAGCAAGTCTAATCAAGGTTAATTACAGCGCGTTACCACGAGGTAATACTTCTTCTGGGAATTCAAAGTTTTGATGTGGTTGGTCTTGAGTTGCCATCCATGCCCTCAGACCTTCATTGAGCAAGATGTT
>NZ_PVWF01000139.1 GCF_003003995.1 Pleurocapsa sp. CCALA 161
GTTACTTGTTACTTGTTACTTGTTACTTGTTACTTGTTACTTGTTACTTGTTACTTGTTACTTGTTACTTGTTACTTCGTTATAAGATCCACTGGTTGCTATTTGAAATGACTATAAGTCTTTAAATTAATTATGCCTAGCTACTTATCTTGGTCAGCTACAACTCGCACAGGAGTTGGGGTAGAGATAAAGTGAAGTTGTTTTCTCACTGCACAGGGTATAGTCTGTAAGAGATCCAGCATTTCAGAGATCAAATAGTTCAACTCTAGCTGCGATCGCTTTAAGATTTGAGGTTTGGCATAAAGTAAAATTTGATTTAATAAACGCTGTAAACGTTGCGCTTCTTCTAAAGCTAAGGTTAAATATTCTTGATACTTAGGGGGCAGGTTGAGGCGTTTAAAAGAGTTTAAACCCATTAAGAATGACTATAGTCCCAGATCTACTGCCACGCGATGTCCACAGCTCATCCCAGAGAAAGCGACAGCGTTTAAACCTTGACCAGGAAAAGTACTATCACCCACACAATATAATCCAGGAATGCTGGTGCGATTAAAGGGCATTCCTAACAAGCCAGCCAGTTTACGACTTGGCACTGGGCCATAAGTCCCGTCTTCTCTGCCTAAAAAGCGACGATGAGTACGGGGAGTACCCACTTCCTGATAATCTAAGCTAGCAGAAAGCCCAGGGAAAATTGCTTCTAAACGATGAATGAGTTTAGTTGCAGCCAGTTCTTTTTTCTCTTGATACGCTTGAGGTGATAGTCCTTGCCAATCGTCTATCCAGCTAGGGGTAAAGGTGTGAATAATATGATATCCAGGCGGTGCTAGACTAGGATCGAGTAAAGTAGGAATCGAGACAAAGATTGTGCCTTCGTTTGCTTCCATTTTGTCCCAGCTTTCCAATAAAATATGATGACAGTCCGTATCTTTGGGTAACAAACTAGCCTCAACTCCTAAATGCAGACTGAGGAAGCTAGGAGATTTCTGATATCGTTGCTGCCATTTGATTTCTTGTTTGGGAGTCTGTTCAGGGGAAATTAGTTTACCAAAAGTGTCCCAGCGGGTTGCATTAGAAACTATTTTTTGAGCGCGATATTCAGTATTGTCGGCAAGCTTGACACCAACAGCTTGACCATTTTCCAAAATAATTTTACTAACTCTAGCTTTATATTTAATTTCTCCTCCAGCCTGAATTAAACCTTCAGCTAGTTTTTGGGCAATTTGCCCTACACCACCTTTAGGGTAGTTGATTCCTCCGTAATGGCGATCGCTAAATACCATGCCAGCGTTAATCATTGGGGTTTTATCAGCAGGTACTACCGACCACAAATAACACTCCATGTCAATAAATTGCAGCAGCTTGGGATCTTTAATCTGCTTGCGGGCAAGATCCCCCACGTTCAAGGGTAAATATTTAGCTAAACCCAGACAGGAGAAGGGCTTTTGGAAAAACACGCGCGCTAGATAGCGGGGTTCTTCTAAGGAAAGCAACTCCATGGAATTAAGATAGTTAAATACTTCCCAACACTTGCCATAAAATGCTCTAATTCCCTTTTCTTCATGGGGAAAAATAGCAATTAGCTCTTGCAAAAATTTTTCATAATCGCGATGGACTCTTAATTCTAAGTCATCGGGCAAATGATAGTGAATCTGAACGGGATCGGCGAAGATTTCTAGCTTCATTCCCACCGCTGCTAAAGCGCGAGTTAATAGGTTAGTTGTACCCTTGTCTCCAAAACCAAAAATCATTGATGCTCCTACATCAAAGCGGTATTGCCCTCGTTCAAAGTAACCACCACTCCCGCCAGGAATCAAATAACGCTCCAAAACTAATACTTTTGCTCCCTTGGCTGCTAGTTGAGTAGCCGTTACCAAACCACCAATACCAGAACCTATAACCACCACGTCATACGATGTTGTGGTCGGAGTTGTTGCGATCGCATTCATAAATTAATTAAAAAGATGCTGAAATAGAGTCAAGTAATGTTTAGATATATAGTTTACCGTCAAAGCTAGATTTTAAGTGTATGTTTTACGTGATTATGGGAGTTTCAGGCACAGGAAAATCAACTATTGGCAGGCTATTAAGCGATCGCCTTGGCTGGGATTTTTATGATGCTGATGATTTTCATTCTCCAACAAATCTTGACAAAATGAATCGCGGTATTGCTTTGACAGATAGCGATCGCCTCCCTTGGTTAAAAGAACTCCAGCAGTTAATCTCTCATACTCTAGGCAGCAAACAGAATGGTATATTAGCCTGTTCTGCACTCAAGCTACAATATCGTCAAATTCTGCGGGGAGAAAGTTCTGAGGTTGTTTTTATCTATCTCAAAGGAGACTACGATCGCGTTCAAAGTAGAATGAAACAGCGTACAGGACATTTTATGAGTCCTAATTTACTCCGCAATCAGTTTGACACTCTCGAAGAACCACAAGATGCGATCGCTATTGATATTGCTCTTGATCCTGAAGCAATAGTAGAAGAGATTTTGACGAGGATCGCCAACCAAGCGTATAGCTCATAGCTACAAACGAAGTTTGTAAAAAAAAGACCATCTCACAAATGACATGAGACAGTCTTAAATACTGTATAGCCAGGGTAAAGCTTAAAGCTTAGCGCGAAGTTAAGGCGCGTTTTGAGTAAGAGTATTCTTTCTCAAAAGCCGCCGTGCGTTGCGGGAGTTCCCCCCGTTGAGCAAACTTCGTAAGAAGAGCTTAAAGCTTTGCCAATTAATAATCAAAATCACCAGCACCGCCAGCAGCAGCACCTTGACTTTTTTCTGGCTTATCAACGACGATACATTCGGTAGTTAAAACCATTCCCGCGATCGAAGCAGCGTTTTGTAATGCTGAACGAGTTACTTTAGCAGGGTCAACAATACCAGCTTCAAACATGTTGACAAACTCGTTGGTAGCAGCATTAAAGCCAATGCTAAAGTCTTTTTCTTTGACTCTTTCGGCAATTACCGCGCCGTTTTGACCAGCGTTTTCGGCAATTCTTTTTAAAGGTGCAGTTAAGGCACGGGCAACAATAGTTGCACCAGTTAGAGCTTCATCCTTAAGGTTAGCCTTTGCCCATTCTTCTAAGCCAGGAACTAAATGCGCGAGAGTAGTACCACCACCAGGGACAATCCCTTCTTCTACCGCAGCTTTAGTTGCGTTGATCGCATCTTCTAAACGCAATTTACGGTCTTTCATTTCGGTTTCAGTCGCCGCACCAACTTTGATTACAGCAACCCCACCAGAAAGTTTAGCCAAGCGTTCCTGTAGCTTTTCTTGGTCATAAGAAGACTCAGTTGCTTCTATTTGACGGCGAATTTGCTCACAACGGCTTTTAACTGCCGCTTCATTACCTTCAGCAACGATAGTAGTGGTGTCTTTGGTAATATTAATGCGACGAGCAGTACCAAGCATGTCTACGTTAGCACTCTCTAGTTTCAAACCAGCATCTTCGGAGATAACCTGAGCACCAGTTAGAACTGCAATATCTTCTAACATTTGCTTACGGCGATCGCCAAAACCAGGCGCTTTAATCGCCGCTACATTTAGCACTCCCCGTAGACGGTTAACGACCAAAGTAGCCAAAGCTTCTTTTTCAATATCTTCAGCAATGATTACTAAAGGTTTACCCTGACGTGCTACCTGTTCTAATACTGGGACAAGATCCTGTACAAGATTGATCTTTTTGTCGGTAATCAAGATTAGAGGTTCTTCTAAGGCTGCCTCCATTCTTTCAGTGTCAGTGACAAAATAAGGAGAGATATAGCCTTTATCAAAACGCATCCCTTCAGTAATTTCTAGTTCGGTAGTCATAGACTTACCTTCTTCTAGGGAGATAACTCCTTCTTTGCCGACTTTATCCATTGCTAAAGCAATCATATCGCCGACTTCTTGGTCGTTACCAGCAGAAATAGTTCCTACTTGAGCGATCGCTTTAGAATCACCCACAGGCTGTGCCTGTTCTTTGATTTTACCGACCAAATGTTCGATCGCCTTATCAATTCCCCGCTTGATGGCGATAGGATTTGCCCCTGCTGCAACATTACGCAGACCTTCTTTAACGATGGCATGAGCCAAAACTGTAGCAGTAGTAGTTCCGTCTCCCGCTACATCATTGGTTTTGGAGGCAGCTTGACGAATCAAGGATACGCCAGTATTCTCAATATGATCTTCTAATTCAATTTCTTTGGCGATCGTTATCCCATCATTAACAATTTGGGGCGCGCCAAATTTTTTTTCGAGGACAACGTTACGTCCTTTAGGCCCAAGGGTAACGGCTACCGCTTCAGCCAATAAATCGATTCCTTTTTCTAACGCACGACGGGCTTCGTCGTTATAAATAATAGATTTAGCCATTTGTTTTGTATTTGCCTTAATGAAAAGATAAACAGTGAATAGTAAAAATTCTTGATGCTGTGATTAACAGTTGCCAGTAGCTACAACCTTAATCTGGGTAACTAACTGATAACCTCATCAAAAGACAAATTAAGCAACTGCTGCCAAGATATCTTTCTCAGATAGCAAAACATAGTCTTCACCACCTAGTTTGATATCAGTCCCTGCGTATTTAGAATACAGAACTTTATCTCCTACCTTCACTTCTAAAGGTGAGTAACCGCCGTCATCTTTGGGTTTACCAGGGCCAACACCCACAACTTCACCCACTTGAGGCTTTTCTTTGGCTGCATCGGGTAACAAAATTCCACCAGCAGTTTTTTCCTCACTAGCACTAACTTTGATGAATACGCGATCGCCTAGTGGCTTTACAGTTGTAACGTTGATACTAATAGCTGCCATGCAAAATTCTCCAGAATAGATAACTAAAGACTTAAATATTTCGAGTCTGACTTCGCGAAAGTTGCCTCTTTGTTTAGATTAGCACTCTCACCATCCGACTGCTAATTTAGCTAAACTACGTAACCTCTGGCAACAGTTTTTTTAGTGTGGTTTACCGTACAAAGTAAGCAGTTATCTACCCAGAAGTGATTGGGACAGAGGCATTTGAAAAGCAAAAGCAAGCTTAAACCAATGGTGTAAATTTACATGTCTTTTTTGAGGGGTTCTGCGCTCGATTTAAGCCCAAATTGCAGCAAAAAATCGCCCCAATCTTTAAAAATAAAATTCAAAATTATTTGGGGACGATTTGTTAACTTGTCAAGATGATTATCTAAAAGATTTATACCTGTGTAATCTATACAAAAGTTAATAGCCTACTAAATAATTACACAGAAAGCTCACTTAATTCTCTGGTCATATACTCAAAAGGTTCATCAATAAAGCTAGTATTGTCAACTCCTTGACTAGCTGCCATTTCCTTAAGCATGTCTTTCATAATCTGGATACCTACCACTGTAGGGCCGATTGGCACTCCCAAAGAATTATAAGTCTCTCGCAAACCCTGAAGAACCCTTTCATCTAGCACATCCATACTTCCTGCTACTAGAGCATAGCTAGCGTAGCGAAGATAATAGTCCATGTCTCGCAAACAAGCAGAATAGCGACGAGTAGTATAGGCATTTCCCCCAGGACTAATAAGTTCAGGAACTTCCTCAAATAATTTGAGTCCAGCATCTTTAACAATGGTGGCAGCATTACCACTGACCATTGTAGCTACAGCTACCCTGGCATTACCCGAAGCAAAAAAGTCTTTGAGGCTATCGATGGCATTACGGTCTAGGTAACGACCAGCAATATCATAATTTCTAATTAAGTTGGTAACAGCGTCTCGCATTTTCTCTAATTTCTCCCAACAGCAATTTTTTAAATTTATCTAATTTGACTATTAATTCTAGCCTTCAGTTTTTAAGCTATGTCTTAAGCTACTTTTATTAATAATCCCATAACTCGTAGCAACGACTACGGTTTAGTTTAAATTTTGACATCTTAAATTTTTGTTGCCCTTACAAGAGAGCAAATTTAAAACAAAGCTTAACTTTATTTGAATCAACCCCACGATCGAGTGAACGAGAAATTGAGTTGGGACTTATGACCAAGGTGAAATTCAGCTTTAGCTTTAAAGCTTTCATTACTTGACCAGGACAAGCAGTAAACTAACTGTCAAGAGATTTTTGGAGGAGCTTTCTAACGTTGATCAGGTGATAAAGTTCTGTTACCAAATTTACATTTTACAAAATTGCGAACAAGTACGATCAATAAAACTTAAGTATTTATTTGTAAGAAGAACATAACTGTCATGGGATACGAATCTCGCACACAAGCAATCTATCAAATCACCGATCGTGAACCAATTCCTGTTGGGGCTGCATCACGTTTAGAAGATCTTTGGGCAGTAGACGTTTTTAGCCTCAGCAAAATGAAGCAGTGTCTGCCCAAAGCAGTGTTCAAGTCTTTAAAGAAAACCATTGAAGCTGGTGAACAGTTGGATGTTTCGATTGCGGATACTGTGGCATCGGCGATGAAAGATTGGGCTATTTCTAAAGGTGCATCCTACTATGCCCACGTTTTTTATCCCATGACCAATGCCACTGCCGAAAAGCATGATGGTTTTATCTCAACTCAAAGTGATGGTAGTGCGATCGCCGAATTTGCAGGTAAGCTGTTAGTCCAGGGCGAACCTGATGGTTCATCTTTCCCTAACGGTGGTATCCGCTCAACTTTTGAAGCCAGAGGATACACTGCTTGGGATGTAACTAGTCCTGCTTATCTAATGGAAACAGACAACGGGGTAACTCTTTGTATCCCCACTATCTTTGTTTCTTGGACGGGAGAAGCACTAGATAAGAAAACTCCTCTGTTGCGATCGATTGGAGCAATGAACAAGGCCGCAACTAGAGTCTTAAAATTATTGGGCTATCACGATATCGCTCCCGTAAATTCTAGCTGTGGTGCAGAACAAGAATACTTTTTAGTAGATTCTCTGTTTGCCAACAGTCGTCCTGACTTATTGCTAGCAGGTAGAACTTTGTTTGGCAAACCTCCCGCCAAAGGTCAACAGTTCGACGATCATTACTTTGGCGCAATTCCTGAACGGGTTCAGGTTTTTATGCAGGACGTGGAAAAGAAAATGTACCGTTTAGGTATTCCTGCGAAAACCAGACACAATGAAGTAGCTCCTGGTCAGTTTGAAATTGCACCTTTTTTTGAAGCAGCCAACGTTGCCTCCGACCATCAGCAGTTAACCATGACCCTATTGCGTCAAACTGCGAAAAAACACGGCTTTGTCTGCTTGCTGCATGAAAAACCCTTTGCGGGTATCAATGGTTCTGGTAAACATGTTAACTGGTCTGTAGGCAACTCCACCCAGGGTAACCTACTCGATCCTGGTGACTCTCCCCATGAAAATATTCAGTTTTTGGTTTTTTGTGCTGCGGTAATTCGTGGAGTACATAAATATGGTCCTTTAATGCGGGCAGTAATTGCTAACGCCAGCAACGACCACCGTTTAGGTGCTAACGAAGCTCCTCCTGCAATTATGTCGGTTTATCTAGGTTCTCAATTAGAAGAACTATTTAATAAAATTTCTCAGGGAGAACTTGACGGTCAATATATTCAAAGTGGCAAGTTGGATTTTGGTGTAGAAACCTTGCCTTCTTTATCTAAAGATGCGGGCGATCGCAATCGAACTTCTCCCTTCGCCTTTACTGGAAATCGCTTTGAATTCCGCGCAGTAGGTTCTGGGCAATCCGTTTCTGGTCCTTTGATTGCCCTCAACACCATGTTGGCAGATTCTTTAAGTGCGATCGGCGATCTTTTAGAAGCAGAACTGGGTAAAGGGACAAAGCTTAATGATGCTGTGGTTGCGGTCATCAAAGAAACAATGCAGAAACATAGTGCCGTGATCTTTGGTGGTGATGGCTATTCCGCTGAGTGGCACAGAATGGCAGTGGAAGAGAGAGGTTTAGCTAACCTACCGACAACCGCTGATGCGCTGCCAGTGCTGAAAGAGAAATATATTGAAGAACTGTTTGAGAAAACTGGAGTTCTTTCTCCTGTAGAGCTAGAAAGCCGTTTTGAAGTCTATGCCGAGCAGTATGTTCTCTCCATTGAAGTTGAAGCCAAGCTAGTCATCGACATAGCAAAAACTGCGATTTATCCTGCTGCTATGCGCCATTTAGCAGACATTGCTGCCACCGTTGCTGGTTTAGAAGAAATGGGTATTAATCTCGATCAGGATAACATCAAGACAGTTGCTAAATTAACCAATTCTTTGACTACCAAGGTATCTAAGTTGGCTTCGGCTTTGGCTAAAGATGATTTTGACACTATTGAAGAACACATGAAGTATTCAGCTACCATTCTTCGTTCTTTGATGGATGATGTTAGAGCCGATGTGGATGCTTTAGAATCCGAAGTTGCTGACGATCTTTGGCCTCTACCAACTTATCAAGAAATGTTGTTTATTAAATAACTTCTTGTAAGTTTTTTAACTTTGAAATTGTTTCATCAGGTCGTAGATAATACGACCTTTTTTAATGAGAAGCTTTATATGTATCAATTATTTATATGAAATACTTAAATGTTTACTACAAATAAAAACTCTGTAAGGGCGAATGGCTATTTGCCCCTACAAAAAGTGTGTGATCTTCTTGTTTTTATTTCATATTACTTATAATAAGTTTTAAATATTTAACTTAGACTCTGTGTTAATCAGGCACAAGTTGAAGATACTGTATTTTTCTATAAAATATAGATAAAATAAATATATACAATCGACACATATTTTATTACTACTTGCCACGGTTTTCTCGGTAATCAAGCTCGAAAAGAGCAAGTAACTAGCGTGAAAGTAACTTAATTTAATCTAAATTATCCTCTACAAAAAAATTTTTGCTCATACAGTTTGTTGTGAAAAAATTTTGTATTAATAAATACGGTAAAAAAAATAAAAATCGAGCAGACTTAATAAAATTAAGTTTGCCATTTAACTTACAGACTAGCTATGTTTTTTGATTTAATCTAAAATCTGGCTGAATGGATGCCGAATTATCTAAAACTTAAAAAATACTCGAGTATAGAACTATTATGAATAATGGAACACAAGTTGGAAACTTGCTTCCAAGACCTTTAAGAACAGTCTTTAAATCGTTCTCTTCTGCATGGTTTCTGTGTATTCCTTTGGCGGCAGTGATTGTCGTAGTTTGGAATACAGCAGCTACAGCTCAAGGATTTGAAGCTCCTAAAAGCTTAGAAGAACTAACAGTTGTTGTAGATACAATATTTATCTTAACTAGCACGATTCTAGTCGTCTTTATGAATGCTGGATTTGCGATGGTAGAAGCAGGATTTTGTCGCCAAAAAAATGCGGTAAATATTCTTGCGAAAAATTTAATTGTTTTTGCTGTAGCCACTTTAGCTTATTGGGCAATTGGTTATGCTCTGATGTATGGTGAGGGAAACCCTTTTATTGGCTTACAAGGTTTCTTTTTTAGTGGCAATCCTGCTCCCTATGGAAATGACGCTTATCCTGCAGCAGTACCTGAATCAATTTCCTTTCTCTTCCAAGTTGCTTTTGCAGCAACCGCAGCGACAATTGTCTCTGGTGCAGTGGCAGAAAGAATTCATTTTGGTGCTTTCCTCATCTTTAGCACCCTGCTGGTGGCTGTGTCTTACTCTGTTACTGGACACTGGATTTGGGATGGTGGCTGGTTAGCTGAAATGGGCTTTAGAGATTTCGCTGGATCAACTGTGGTTCACTCTGTTGGCGGGTGGGCAGCTTTGGTTGGTGCAGCTATGCTAGGTCCTAGATTGGGTAAATACCAAAATGGTAGAATCAGTGCTATTCCTGGTCACAACATGGGTTTTGCCACTTTAGGCTGTTTGATTTTGTGGGTCGGCTGGTTTGGTTTCAACCCTGGTTCAGAGCTGGCAGCAACAGCTAACGTTCCTTATATTGCCCTGACGACTAATTTAGCAGGAGCAGCAGGTGGCGTAGCATCTACTGTAACATCCTGGCTTAAAGATGGTAAGCCAGATTTATCCATGGTCATCAACGGTATTCTAGCTGGTTTAGTTGGTATTACTGCTGGTTGTGCAGATGTTACCTATCCGGCCGCCATCGTCATCGGCTTAATTGCTGGTGTGATCGTAGTTTTTTCTGTTGGTTTCTTTGACAGGATTAAAATTGATGATCCTGTCGGTGCAACTTCTGTCCACTTGGTATGTGGTATTTGGGGAACTTTAGCAGTGGGTATCTTTAGTACTAATCCAGAACACAATCTAGTTACTCAGCTAATTGGTGTTCTTGCTATTGCTGCATTTACTGT
>NZ_PVWF01000140.1 GCF_003003995.1 Pleurocapsa sp. CCALA 161
ATTCGACTTTTGATGCATTACTTAAGATTTAAACGAGTCCCTATTTTTACTTAATCCACCTTTTATTCAGCAACGCCAAAAATTTTATCTTCAAAAGATGTAGTAATCCTAAATTAATATCAACAATGAAGTTCACAAATTCTACTTGGCGTAAAATATCACTGTTTTGGCATAAACTTAAGTTGCAAACCAATCGCTTAAATCAACTAGCAATCTATCAAGAAGCTCGTACTCGTATTTTAATGTGGTATTTATTCCTAATGTTTTTATTTACATTAATCGCTATTCCTGTCATTAGATATCGTTTAATTGCCGATGTCAATTCACGGGTGGAAGCAGATCTGCGGGAGGATTTGGAAAAATTTGAAGAAGAATTAGTCCAAAGTTTATTAGAATCAAAAGTTAAACCAGAGTTAGAACAAACAGAATCCGAGATAGCAAACGATAATATTTATCGAGCCTTTAATAAATTTATCACCAGTAACGAAGTAGCAGATGATAATTATTTTATTGCTATCGTTGATGGTTTATTCTACAAAACAAATGCTGCTTTTCTGCCAACAGAAATCGACCAAGATTCCGCCTTGATGCAACACTGGCAGGAGATTACAGTCGAAGAAGAAGCAGAAATCAAAGTAGACGATCCCAAAATTGGTAGTGTTATTTATAAAGCCGAACCGATTAAAACTACCGAAGAGGTTATTGGTGTATTTGTCGTCGCTCACCTCTCAGCAGGAGAACAGAAGGAAGTTTTGAGTTCGTTTAATATAGTCATTCAAGTTCTGGTATTGATGATCTTGGTTGCTTCGTTGCTAGCTTGGTTGGCAGCAGGAAGAGTATTAGCTCCTTTAAGGAATTTATCAGAAACAGTAAAATCTATTTCCGAATCCGACCTTTCTCAGCGTATTAATACTCAAGGTCAAGGAGAAGTTGCTCAACTAGGTCGTACTTTCAATGCCATGATGGAGCGTTTGGAAACTGCCTTTGATACTCAACGCAACTTTATCAATGATGCAGGACACGAACTGAAAACCCCCATTACCATCATTCGCGGACATCTAGAATTGATGGATGCCGATCCTCAATCCCAACAAGAAACTGTCGAGTTAGTTATCGATGAACTAGATCGGATGAATCGTTTAGTAGAGGATTTGGTTTTGCTAGCAAAATCAGAACGTCCTGATTTTTTGCAGATCGAAACCATCGAGTTAACTTCTTTTGTGACAGAACTATTTAGTAAACTGGGAAAACTGGGGCAGAGGAATTGGAATTTAGATAACGCAATTGTATCAGGTAAAATGACAGGCGATCGCCAAAGAATTACCCAAGCAATTATTAATTTGGCAAATAATGCAGTACAACACACCGTCATCGACAGTTTAATTGTTTTCGGCGCAAAAATAGAAAACAATCACGTTGAATTTTGGATTCGCGATACAGGAGATGGCATTGCTGTTGAGGAACAAAAACGCATTTTTGATCGTTTTGCCAGGATTAAAAATGCTCGTCGTCGTTCGGAAGGTTCTGGTTTGGGTTTAGCTATTGTTCAGACAGTTGTAGAAGCTCATGGAGGAGCAATTAATCTCCAAAGTCAACTGGGGATTGGTTCGACCTTTTCCTTAGTTTTTCCCTTAAAATTTAACGAAAAGCAGAATTAATCATGAAGCAAATATTAATCGTGGAAGATGAAACCAGAATTGCTGCTTTTATTGCCAAAGGCTTAAAAGCCAAAGGCTACAACACCACGCTCGCCGAAGATGCTGATACTGCTCTAGCTTTGCCTTTTGGTTGTCAATTCGATCTGGCACTTCTCGATTTAGGTTTACCAGGTGAAGACGGCTTAACAGTTTTAGAAGCATGGCGGGGACAGGGAGTAAATTTTCCCGTGATTATCTTAACCGCCAGAGATGATGTGATGGATAAAGTAGCAGGTTTAAAAGGTGGTGCGGACGATTATATGACTAAACCTTTTAGCTTTGCAGAATTACTGGCTCGTATTGAAGTGAGATTAAAAGCTAGTAATAGTAGCAATCAAGCTCAAGAAAAAACGCAGATCCTACGAGGTAACATGATTTTGGATCTGCGGACTCGTAAAGTTCAAGTGGGCGATCGCCTGGTAGAATTACCAGCTAGAGAATTTACAATGGCAGAGGTATTTTTTCGCCATCCTGGGCAAGTAATGACCAGACAACAATTATTAGATCTAGTCTGGGGATACGATTATGATCCTGGTTCTAATATTGTTGATGTCTATGTTGGTTATTTACGTAAAAAATTAGGCAACAAATCGATTGAAACCGTCCGAGGTATGGGGTATCGGCTGGGTAGTCCTAAAGGATAAGCTTCGCAAATAGGTAGTCCTAAAGGATAAGCTTCGCAAATGGGTAGTCCTAAAGGATAAGCTTCGCAAATAGGTAGTGGGTAGTCCTAAAGGATAAGCTTCGCAAATGGGTAGTAGGTAGTCCTAAAGGATAAGCTTCGCAAATAGGTAGTAGGTAGTCCTAAAGGATAAGCTTCGCAAATAGGTAGTAGGTAGTGGGTAGTGGTTAGTTATCACTGATAAACAATGAAAAATTTCTCACATAAGTTTCATATCGCTTTCATTGATTCAAACGAAGCTATTAATTGAGTAATCATTTAAGCTTATATAGGAGAATCAGCAAATGAAAATTCTCGTTACTGGCGTGGCTGGCTTTATTGGCTATCATTTAGCTACAAGATTATTGGCTGAAGGCAATCAAGTTTACGGAATAGATAATCTCAATAATTACTACGATGTCAGCCTCAAACAAGCTCGCCTCCAACAAATATTACCTCATAGCAACTTTACCTTTGACTATTTAGATATTAGCGATCGCACTTTGGTTACGGAATTATTTGCAGCAAATGACTTTGATGTTGTCGTTCACTTAGCTGCCCAAGCTGGTGTACGTTATTCGCTACAAAATCCTCATGCTTATGTTGATAGTAACTTGGTTGGTTTCACCAATATCTTAGAAGGTTGTCGTCATAACTCGATTAAGCACCTAATTTTTGCTTCTTCCAGTTCGGTATATGGTGCAAATACCAAAGTTCCTTTTGCTGTTAATGACAATGTTGATCGTCCCATATCTCTCTATGCAGCTACTAAAAAAGCTAACGAGTTAATGGCTCATGCTTATAGTCATTTATATCAAATGCCCATTACTGGCTTACGTTTCTTTACCGTTTATGGCCCTTGGGGTAGACCTGATATGGCATATTTCAAATTTGCTCAGGCGATCGCTCATAATCAACCGATTGATGTCTATAATTTTGGCAAAATGAAGCGAGATTTTACTTATATCGATGATGTTATTGAAGCAGTAACTAGAATTATTCCTACTCAACCTCTGACTCGCAATGGACAACCCCCTTATAAGATTTATAACTTGGGCAATAACCAGCCAGTCGAATTAAACGAATTTATTGCCACGATTGAAAAAATCATGGGCAAATCAGCCCGAAAAAATTTATTGCCTATGCAACCAGGGGATGTAGTATCTACCTATGCAGATGTTCGAGAATTAATTGCGGATTTTGATTTTCACCCCACTACTTCTATTACTCTAGGATTAGAAAAATTTGTTAGCTGGTATCAAGAATACTATCAAGTTGCTTCCAGGGAATTGATCGCTATGTGAATTTAGGCATTGCTGCATCAAGATATGATACGTCTGATGTGAAGTAGGAAAAAATGGAAGATAGAGCGGGTGAATAAGGAGGTAAGAACCTTGCCTTATTTGAATCGAAATAAATAGTTACTGCGCTTTGCAGTTGAGTAGAATATACAGATCAAAAGCTAATAGCTGACTAAGTCCTCGAAGGAGGAGAGCTAAAAATTAGTTAATCAAAAACCTAGTCTATCTATATCAATTGAAAACTGCTGTAAAATAAGATTTTTACTAAATTGTACATTTGGTCACAATATCGATACCTGATAGCAAATTTAATTGAGATGAGAAATCTCGAACTCAAAACCCCATAATTCAGCTCATGGTTGATTCAATCAAGAAAATTAATAGCACAGAAGAGTTAGATGTTTCCTGTTGGGTGAAAACTCGTAACTCTCTTGCGGGCAAATCAACTATTTTGCTATGGGAAGGTTCTGTTTACGCTTTTGTTCCTAATGAAAAGAAAAAACACCTGTTTAAAATTGTGGGCATGAGTGTTAGTCGCTGCCTGCAAAATGCTGATAATAGTTGGGATTTCACTTCTCGTGAATTAACCTACTATCTCGATCCTCATACAGAAGAGGTAGTTCATCAGTGGCATAATCCTTGGATAAGAGAAACAGTGCCTGTTGTTCATGTTGCCAATCATCAAGTTCAAGGTTTATTTAAAGGCAATTTCCCTGCTCAAGTTAATGGGGAGACTACGACCTTTGTTTTCGATCTATTTAGCGACTATCCTAATCCTTTAGGGGGAGATCCTAGATTTATTGAATATAGTCCTCAGGATATTTATCAAGCGACAGAATTATTTAAGTTAACTGTACCTACCGCAGAACTCCACGAGCGCAATATTTCTGAAGTATCTCAAGTAATTCTAAGCTGGGATCGGATTGGTCCTTGGTTACCTTGGATGAAAATGGGTAATCAACCTGGACAGCTAATTTATAGTGCCCATGGTTGTAAGATAAATGGTTTTAAAGAATTACCAGAGTGGCTGCAAGCAGAAATCAATCACCGTGTTCCCTTGTATAAAGATGCTGCTGACCAGAAATTAGACGCAGAAAATATTACTTCTTGGAAATATTTTAAGCAACATTTTGCCGATTATTTAGCTGGGGTAAGATTTCCTTTACCAACTCCCTAAAAATTTCAATGATTAAATATTGTCAGGATTGTCAGGGAGTTCCTAAAGCCTTGTCCCACTCCAACTGATGCGCTAAACCATATTTAACGAAATCTTCTGGTTTAGCGCGATCGTTTTTGCCGAATACCCCCAAGCTATAAGGATTTTCTTGCATCCTTTGGGAAATTAATTCTGTTTCAAATTTGATGACTTCCTTTCTTGGTCGATCGGGTTTAAAAAAATCAACAATCAAGACAGTGCGATCAAAGTCAGTATAGTTATGGGGACAGTGGGGATAACTATGATCGAGAATCATAAATTTCCCTTCCTGCCAGTATAGCTGATCGTGACAGATTTTCATGGCCACATCTCCCTGAGGCACAATTAATCCTAAATAACCTCGATTCATGTGGGGATTATAGTTGACGTGGAGCTTAATATCTAAACCTGGATGAAATGTACCAAAATAAACGTTCCTAATTACATTATCATTGCTTTGGTTCACTTCGGCGATCGCTTTGCCTAAAAACGATTCTTCTGTATATTGCTGAGTGTAGTCCCACACGCTTTTCTGCCCAGGATGTAATTAACTATCTTTATTCTCAACAACAACGATCAGGGTGGTCACAAATCCAAAAAAATAAAGCTAGTAGCTCAATTTCTAATATTTTGGGTCGCAAAATTTATTTGGGTAAGCAATGGACACGACTTCGACCAGGTGTTTATCGGCCTCTATCAAAGTGACCGCGGAAGGCACTCAAGCGCAAGCCCTGGCTTTTAAAGCTAGGGAACGCTTGACTTAAAGTGAAATTGACCAGCATAAGCGATACCCTGATTCGTCTCTTTAATCACTTCCAAAACGTTCAATCATTGATTTGGCTCGACGATATAGCACTACGCATTTTGATTAGGACATTTTTAGTGGGACTTTGACAAAAAACTAGGTTCAAAAAGGGGTGAAAGCCTCATGTATTAATGGTTTAACCTCAAAATAACTAAATCCTTAATATATCTGGGTTTCAGGCGAATTTACCTCTTCGAGGTAAATTCGGCGTCTGGCAAGGCTTTCACCCCTTTTTGATAGGTAAAAATTGTCAAAGTCCCGTTAGAATAGAAAGGAAGTTATCGATAATTAGCGATCGCGCTTTAGTTATGCCAGCACCTTATAGCTATGATCTACGTAAAAAAGCGATTGAAGCAGTAAAAAGAGGAGATAAAAAAATTAATGTCGGTCGTTTATTCAAAATTAGTCGTAATACTTTGGATTTATGGTTAAAAAGAGAAAAAGAAACAGGAGATTACGTAGCGATCGCTGATCGACAAGGAAGGCATAGTAAAATTAAAGACGAAGAAAAGTTCAAGGTTTTTGTCCAAGAGAATAAAGGGGCTTCGCCCCAGCTATTAGCCGTTAGCTATTAGCCATTGGTGACAAGTTAAGCAAAAAAGAAAAAAGTCAAGTACTACAGATAGTGCTTTATTGATTAAGTAACACTATATGCAGAGCGAGATTAATTTAAGGGCGATCGCTATTTAAGGAATTGGTGTGCATAAAAGATATCTCAAAAGCTGATAGCTAATAGCTATCCTAAAGAATTCCCTTCGGTCAAAGCTAAGAGCTTAAAACTATTTGACAAACAGCGTAGTTTCTTAACTTGTCACGAATGCTCTCTACCGTTGCTCCAATGGTCACAAGTTAAGCTTGTAAGCAAGTTGTCAAGAGGGTTTTGGTCGGAGATTGACAGAAAACTGGTCATCACCTCGCTGTTTGTCTGGAAAGGGAGCAACTATTAACTTTTGGTTGGGTTTTCGCTGTCTTTTAACAATCCCTAAACATTTCTGAAGATCACGATGGGCAAAATATTTAACGGGGTCGTCAGCTTCTCCTCTACTCGAAGCACTGTGAAAATAATCAAGACCACGATCAATCATTTCTCAAAAGATGCAGTCAAAAGGAAGTGCGATTTCATCGGCCACAGCATCACCTAAATCGACTAAAACAGCGTCAAATAGCCAAGTTGCCCAAATCTATCTGTAGCTTAATGCCATTAATCGAACGCCACTTGCGTAACTGTCGGGAAACCCGCCATTCAGCCTTGTGCAAAACTCAGAGAGAAAATCAAATCCTTCAACTGCCTATTCTCTCTGAGTTTTGCACGATTCTTAAGTTCGATTGACGAGTTTCTGATTTCCTTCTAAATTAATTTATTTTCTAGGAAATATTCTCGTCCTGCTTATTATTTGCGATACAACCAGTTAAACAGCCAAGAATAATGTTTCTAACCTCGGTAGGAGCTATTGATTTATGTTCGACTGAATTTTTTTGGCTGGTAATCAAAAGGGGACTTTCGTCCATAGAAGTAGGAATGCAACCGTGAGATCCTTTTACTAACTCAGCATGCAAAGGGATGAAATCCATCAGGTAGCGAAAACCCAGTTTTTTTTTGAGCAGAGTTAGACCTATTTTTGCTTTTGCTAGTTTTAGTTGCGGATTGAGGAATAATTCTACGGGATCGTAACCAGGTTTGCGGTGAATATCTACAGTTCTAGCAAAGTCGGGAGAACGACGGTCGTCTAGCCAATAATAATAAGTAAACCAAGCATTAGGTTGAGCGATCGCAATTAGTTCTCCAGAACGAGGATGATCGAGGTGATAGTTTTTTTTGGTCGATTCATTTAATACTCGATCTATTCCTTCAGTTGCTTCTAATATAGAACGAACTTTATCGAGGTAGTCAGTATCGTTGACATACACATGAGCAATTTGATGATCGGCAACGGCAAAGGCAATACTAGCTCCTGGATCGAGTATTTCTGTGTCTAATTCTTCCCGTATGGCAATTAAGCCATTTTCTCTGAGAATTCGATTGATGTGAATTGGTTGATCGACAGAAGTAATTCCATATTCTGAAAGAATAATTACTTCTGTATCGTGAGCCTCATAGAATTTAATCAAATCCGCGCAAACGCGATCAATCTGCACTAAATCTTCTTCGATTTTTTCTAAATCGGAACCAAATTTTTGCAGACAGTAATCTAGGTGAGGTAGATAAACCAAAGTCAAAGTAGGACTGTGTTGCTGTTCCATCCACATAGCCGAATCGGCAATCCACTGAGTCGATGCGATCGAAGTATTGGGACCCCAAAAATTAAACAAAGGGAACTGACCGAATTGAGATTGCAGTTTCGTTCTGATATCGGCAGGCTGAGTGTAAATATCGGGCATTTTGCGACCATCAGCCAGATAAATAGGTCTTGGCGTAACTGTCAAGTCTGCCGAAGAATACATGTTATACCACCAAAAAAGATTCGCACAGGTAAAGTTAGGGTCTAGGTCGCGAGCAGTTTCCCAAATTTTAGTAGCTTGGACTAATTTATTTGATTGTCGCCAGAATTTTATTTCGCATTCGTCCCGAAAATACCAACCATTACCGACAATTCCATGCTGGTCGGGCATTTTTCCAGTTAAATAACTTGCTTGAACAGAACAGGTAACCGCAGGCAAAACTGGCTCTATCGCTGTTACTTGCCCTTTATCTGCCCAGTCAGATAAAAAAGGCATATGCTTCAATAAACTGGGAGTCAATCCAACTACATTAATAACTACTGTTTTCCGCATGAGTGTGTTTTGTCTTTGATATCTTTAGATGCCAGGAATTGTGCTTATTTAAGGAGTGAAATACTGCCTAATCGATCTAATATCCAGTCATATTCTTTTTGAATGGATGTCAGTAAATCTGTTTTCATTGCAGGGGGTAATACTTCCCAGGTATAAGTTTCAATTTCTAAATGCTGACAAATATGGTTATCTGACAACAAATTAAGAACAGTTAATAGATCGTCTTGAGTAGACTGTAAAAGAGAATAATCATTAATGAAAATGGGAACATGAAAATGAGTTCGCCATTCGGCTGCCTCAGATTGTTCTAAATAAGGTAATGCTCCAATCAAGTCAGAATAATGGTGTAACCTACCATCATGGTGACGTTCGATAACTTGATGTAGATAGGTAGATTCGGCGAAGGGACGCAATCTTTCGCCTATTTTGGCTCTTGTCTGAGAATCTGATGGTAAATTTACTCGAACAGCAGCACTAAGCTGAATTTTACCTATTTTGATTCCTGCTGCTGGCAATCGAGCAAAGACCGTAGCAGGTTTCTCATATTCGACGGCAAAATGACAAGTATCATAGCAAAGGCGAATGTGTTCTCGTAGTTGGGATTCGGCTGATGTTTGAGAAATACCCAAATGTTTAGCTAAATAAGCTCCACCAACTGGTAGCAACCATTTCTCAAAAAAATTAATTACCTCTGTGGTATTTTCCAGCAAGCCGTCTGGTTCTGGCTCGATATCTAGATGCAACACTTTACCAGTTTTTTGGCGAATTTCTACCATCTCTGCCGTAACCATAGCTAGGTTCAAGCTAGCCTTTTCCAAGATAGTTGTTTGAGCGAGCGAGTCTGCTTGCCACCAGGGTTTATAGGACAAGGGGAGAGTAGAAATTCCCCCATCCATACCTGAAGGTAAAAGACATGCCAAAATTTCTACTAAACGTAATGTATAGTTCAATCGCTCTATTTTAGACCAATCGGGTGCATACACTTTGTCTTTAACAATTCGCTCATGAAATTTACCATAGGGAAATCCATTAATCGTAAATACATATAGGTTTTCCCGCTCCAGCCAAGATTGAAAACCAGCGAGATTATCTCTTTTTAGTAATTCGCGACTGGCAACATCTGCCAAACGCAGTCCAATACCAAATGATGCCTGGGGAGACAACCGTGCTTTGAGAGGCAGAACATAGTGCTTGAGGTTAGCAAAAACTTGCTGCCACTCTTCCCCTGGATGGATGTTAGTACAGTAAGTGAGATGAAAATTACCTTTAGTTGTTAGCTTCATTTATTTGGTCATTAGTCATTACTTCTTGTTTCCCTACACCTAACCAGAGATCGCCATAGCTCTAGCGTTGGTAAATTCTCGTAACTCTACTACAGCCTGCTCGTATAACATGATATCTACCTCGTGAACCTCAATTCCCCAGCCGATTTGTTGCAGTAGCATTAGGGTTAGTTCACCGCCTAAATGTTCGCGAAACTCCGTTAATCCCGAAAATAGAGAATGGGGTTCTTTTCGCCAAGCTAATTCTGGTACGTATAAATTAAATCCTAAATCATTTAGGGTAGTCAAAATTTGCTGCCATTGACCGTAAGGTAGTAAATTATGTAAATAGGAATAGGTGCAATCTAGAGCGATACCAATAGCTACTGCTTCTCCATGACGGAGGCGATAATCGGTTAAATGCTCTAGTCGATGGGCAGCCCAATGACCGAAATCGAGGGGACGAGACGAACCAGCCTCAAAGGGATCTCCACTAGTCGCAATG
>NZ_PVWF01000141.1 GCF_003003995.1 Pleurocapsa sp. CCALA 161
GTTTGGCGATCGCCAAACAAATTATTGAGCAACATGATGGTAGCATTGCTGTTCAACTACTTTCTGGCAAAATGACCCTGCCTGGAAATACCAAATTTACAATTTCTTTGCCTGTGTGATTACCGATCAGTATAGCCCGCCGTACAAGGTTAAATTAGGACAGTCAGAGTGATTGGCTTCATTAGTAGTAAGTAGCAGTCAAAAAAAATGTTTTAACGTATTCGCGGATTGCTGTAATTGCTAGTTTGCTCATGAATTTTCAGGCAAAAAAGGCTGCTAAGTAGCAGCCTAGTAAGTCAGATTCAGACAAAAATCTTAATTATGCTAATTATGCTTCTTTACTTTTAGTAAAGTAATCGCTTAAAGCATCGGCAATAATTTGATTCATTGGTCTGCCTTCTTTCTCAGCAATCTCTTTCAAGCGAGGGAAAAGATGATCGGGAACGCTAACACGACGCTGATTTTTACGAAATTTGGGTTTAATAGTATTATCTGTATCCATATAACTTCCTAGAGTGTAGTTTTCAGCAAAATTACGAATGGCAGCGAATCCAACGCGACTACAGAATGAACCAAAGCTTTCCTCAGATTTGCGACTCTGCTTGAAGAAGACAAATATAGGCTCGAAAAATGATTCTAGCTCATCTATGGGCATTTGCTGCTCATAAGGTTGGGCCAACTGAGTTTGGTTGGGTGTGCCTCCCAGCCAGATTTGGTATTTATCTGGTGCGCTGCCGACAAAACCTAGTTCCGCCATGTAGGGACGAGCGCAGCCGTTGGGACACCCAGTCATCCGCATCACGAAGTGTTCGTCTACCATTCCTAGTTTATGCAATAATGTCCTAATTTGATCGGTAATTCCTGGTAAAGCTCGCTCTGATTCCGTAATCGCTAGTCCACAGGTAGGCAAAGCAGGACAAGCCATAGAATAGCGAGTTAGGGGGTCGATCGCCTGGGGATCGGTAATTATGCCCCGATTATTGAGAATATTCTCGACGGTTGCTTTGTGTTCTGGAGGAATTTCACAGAGGATAATATTGTGGTTGGGAGATAAGCGCATGGGCAGGTTTAACTGCTGCACAATCTCTCGTAGGGCAGTTTTTAATTGAAAAGCACCCTCATCTTTAACTCGGCCGTTTTCCACCCCGATGCCGAAGAACCAGTTACCATCTCCCTGTTCGTGCCAGCCTAAAAAGTCTTGATATTGCCAGACTGGGAGCTTTTTATAAGGCTTGAGTTCTTTGCCAAAATAGGACTCGACTTTGGCTTTAAATTGCTCAACTCCCCAATCGTGAATCAAGTATTTCATGCGCGAATGACGGCGGTTAGTGCGATCGCCATAATCTCTTTGGGTAGCGACAATTGCTTTAACTAAATCATAAATATCGGCTTTGTCTACATAGCCAATTTCATCGGCGATCCGTGCAAAGGTTTCTTCCTTATTGTGAGTACGTCCTAAACCACCCCCAGCAAGAACATTGAATCCTTGAAGTTCTCCCTTCTTATTAGTCATTACCACCAGACTAATATCGTGGGTATAAACATCAACAGAGTTGTCTCCAGGTACGGTAACGCAGATTTTGAACTTACGGGGTAGAAACTGCTCGCCATAAATTGGCTCAAGGCTATTTTCAACAATCATTCCTCTGCCTTTACTTTGCCTAGCAGCCTTGACTTCAGGAGCTTCCTCGACACTAATAGCTTTTTCTCCATCTAGCCAGATCTCGTAATAAGCACCGCTTTGAGGATTTAACAGATCGGCAATATTATTGGCATATTTAAACGCGTACTGGTATTCAGGCTTGTTCTTAAACGGTGCAGGAGGAGACATGACGTTGCGGTTAACATCTCCACAAGCACTCAGGGTTGAACCCATGTTGTTGAGAATCGTCTTAATTACCGTTTTCATGTTTTGCTTCAGAATTCCGTGAATCTGAAACCCCTGACGAGTTGTGATCCGCAGGGTATGATTACCATATTCTTCGGCAAGACGATCTAAAGCCAAAAATAATTCTGGTGGAATGAATCCCCCTGGGCTACGAGTACGCAGCATCATCTGATAGTCTTTTTCTTGACCCTTGACTCGATTATCGCGGTTATCTTGCTGGTAAGAGCCGTGGAATTTCAGGATTTGAGTCGCATCTTCGGTAAAGTGGGTGGTATCTTGTTGTAGTTCACTCAGAAGAGGTTCGCGAAGAAAGTTACTGCGCTCTTTTAATTTTTCTACTTTGGATACTTTTTTTTCAATTGGAGTCTGAACCATATTCTTATCAATAAATACCAGGAGAATTGTTTAAGTTTTGCTGTTTGGGGTTTAAAGGTTCTTTTTTATCTTAGCGTTTGCGATCGCCTATCGTATCGAAATAATGTGTTAAGACATATCAATGAATGAACCCTAATTTTTTACAAGATCTACTTAAGCTCAAAGCCTTCTGACGGTTTTTTTTGAACCAATTTACCTGCCGACTAAGAAGTAATATTCTCGCATCTTGGTAACAAACAATACAAGTTGCTCCACGTCTATGCTTACAAAAATTATCTTCTTGTCTACCGATAAGATGAGCGAAGAGAAGCCGATCCCATAGCAGGTAGAGATAAAGATAAAAGATCTCTAAAGAGTTTTCTATTATGCTTTTGGCGAATTTTTGTAGCCAAAAAAGTCAATCCGATAATCTACAATTGAAACTCCCGTCTGTTCTTCAATCTGCTTGATGATTGATTCGGGTAACTCAATTTGCAAATCGATAATTTGCTTGGTATCCAAACAGTTGATGTGGCTATGAGAATCGCTAATATTGCCATACAGCCTGCCGTCTGAGCGCTCTAAACACTCGATTACGCCCCCTGCTGATAATGCCTCTAGGTTTTGATACACCGATGTATGACCAATTTCTTTGCCCTCTTTGTTAAGCAAGTCATAGATCTCTCTGGCGGAAAGATGGTTTTCGTTCTTCCACAACAGTTCTAAAACATAACGGCGCTGACGACTAACTCGCATGCCTAATTCTTGGCAACGAGCTAGAGCATCTTCTAAAGAGCTAATCGGTTTGGAACTGGCCTCAGTCGTTTTCATGGGGAGGCTAACTTAATTTGAAACTATACATACTCGTTACCACTTTAACTTAAATTTAAGCTAAATGTCTATCTAAAAACTAGTAAAGTAAACAGTAACTTGCCTGATCAGACAATGAGTCTTGGATTTTCTTCGTTAAGTTTAGCTTAATCAAACTTAAACTCCTCTATTTTTGTAATATTAATTGTGACTGTAAAAATAGCCTTGAATCATCAGGCGATCGCCTGTTTAGATTTATCATTAGTAAAAAACCAAATTACGCCTTGGTTAGCCAAAATTGCCGACTATGAACAGCAACTACAGTTGGCGATCTCTTTTGAACGCTCAGAAAACGATCCTCGCGAGCTATCAGAGATTCCTGAAATCAGACTGTGGTATGTTCGTTTGGATACCATCTATCCTTGGCTGCCGTTTCTGCTAGATTGGAAAGCAGGAGAACTAGCTCGCTATGCTGCCATGCTGGTTCCGCATCAGTTCAATCGCAATGAGGGTATTATATTTAATCCAGAAGCGTTGGAGATTTTTGTCATGAATAAAATCTTTGTTTTATCCGACTGGTTAAAAGAACAAGGAATTCCTGAGCGATCCCGCTTGAAGTCCATGGCACAGTTGTTTGGTTACGAGTTAAATGATGCATTTTTTAACCTGATTTGATTTTGGCAGCGTTAGTTTTAAAGAAATACTTGCCAAGTGCAGGGGCATTCGCTATTATTATTTAGTGCTAATAGAGCAATCCTCAGTAGCTCAGTGGCAGAGCGGTCGACTGTTAATCGATTGGTCGTAGGTTCAAATCCTACCTGGGGAGTTTTCAAAAATATTAAGTACATACATATTATGTACATTAACTAATTACTTGTCAGCGATGACAGATTAGTCTGACTTAACCATAGAAATTTAAGTATTGATTAGATGGCGATCGCTAAAAATCCGATCGCAAGTTCAGATGACCAAAACAATCCGTGCAACACGTGTGAAATACGCGCTTTTAAAGCTGGAGATAATATTGCCCAAAAGAACTTGTAAGATAAGAGTTAAAGTCTCAAACTAATATATGACCCAAACGTCTCAAACAATTCAACTGCCAGATAGTCAAAGTGCGATCGCCCTGGCAGGAATCAAAGAGCAAAATCTCCAATTTCTATCTCGACAGACGGGAGTTAATCTGGTCTTGCGGGGACAAGATTTACTCTTACAAGGACAGGCTAAAGCAGTGGAACGTTGTGCCAAAGCGATTAGAACCCTCGAACCGTTATGGTCGTTAGGCAAGCCTCTATATGAACCAGATCTCCTAACCGCATTTGTGGCGATCGATACTGGTAGGACGGAAGAATATAGCGATCTACAAAGCAATATTTTAGCCCGTACCAAAAAAGGTGAAATAATTCGTGCCAAAACCTTTAAACAAAAGCAATATGTCAAAGCGATTCAAAAATATGATATTACTTTTGGGATTGGACCGGCGGGAACAGGAAAAACTTTTCTGGCTGCTGTATTGGCAGTCAAGGCTCTACTTAGTGACGAATGCGAAAGAATTATTTTAACTCGCCCCGCAGTGGAGGCAGGGGAAAAACTAGGATTTTTGCCAGGAGACTTGCAAGAGAAAGTTAATCCTTTTTTGCGTCCCTTATACGATGCTCTTTATGAATTTATTGATGCTGAAAAAATTCCCGATTTAATGGAGCGAGGTAAAATTGAGGTTGCTCCTTTAGCATATATGCGAGGACGTACCTTATCAAATGCTTTTGTGATTGTTGATGAGGCACAAAACACTACTCCTGCACAGCTAAAAATGGTGCTAACTCGTTTAGGCTTTGGGTCAAAAATGGTAGTCACAGGAGATATTACTCAGACTGATTTACCTTCTAGTCAAGATTCAGGATTAGTAGTGTCTCGCAGAATTCTACGTAATGTTGAAGGGATTGCTTTTTGCGAATTGTCTCAGGCTGATGTGGTACGTCATCCTCTAGTGCAAAAAATAGTAGCAGCTTACGAGCGTTATCAAGGTTAATGTTGTAAATGGAACAGAGGCTTTGATTCTAGTTGCTCGATCATTAAAGAATCTTGCGTCCAACTAATACTTCTCTAACTTCCAACATGGCTGAATAAGTAGGGATAATGTGCAGTGTTTCGGTGGGTTTGGTGTATTTTAAGGCAGTGCTAATGGCTTCGGGTAGGTCTTCGTTGACTATTAATTCAACAAGTCGATTGGACTTGCGCCCTTCGGCGATATGCAAAGCGGTATCCCGTGGGACGCGTCCCTCGACTTCAAAATTTGTTTTAGCTGGGTCAACGAATTCAGAACTATATGCCAGCCTTAAGGCCATGTCGTAAACGCGATCGCCACTGACAATCAAAGTCCCTCCTAGCTTAACTAATTCCTCGGTATCAACATCCCAGATCCAAGAAACATCTGTACCATCGGGAATGCGATCGTTTAAGACTAAGAGAGTAACATCGGATTTACCTTTCTTCTTAATATCATTAACGGCACGGATTGTTTCATTCATCCCGACAGGATTTTTGGCAAGCATAATCCGCACCTGCTTTTGCTCGATTTCTAACTCTTCGGCGCGACCAAAGGCTGCTTTAAAGTTTTGCACCGTGCGATATATATCTTCGGTTTTAATCCCAATTGACTGGGTTAAGACACTAGCTGCCAGAGTATTGTACTTGTTGTATACGCCGATTAAAATCTGTGGGTGCTGTTTGCTTTCTAGGGTTAAGTTACTTTTGGCAAAACCGCAGCTAGGACATTGATAGTCTCCTAAATGGGACAGATAAACTCCTTGATAATCGAGCAGATGTCCGCAACGAGGACAATAAATTGAATCAACCGCATGGGGAATTTCGGACAGGTATAATTCTGGTTCATTGAGTCCAAAATAAAGAACTTTTTGTTTTAGCTGTTGTCCCAAACTACTGAGAGTAGGATCATCAGCATTTAAGACGATGGTGGTATCTTCTGGCAGAGAAGCGATCGCTTTTCCCCATCGTTGGGCAATAGTATCAACTTCACCATATCTGTCTAACTGATCGCGAAAGAGATTGAGCGCCAGAATATATTTAGGCTGACAGTCTTTTAATAGTAGAGGCAGAATGTTTTCATCTACTTCGAGGATGGCATAGTCGGCGGAAATCCTTCCCGTCATGTCCGCACTACTCAGCAACGCTGTAATCAAACCGTTAATTAAATTTGCTCCGCTAGAATTATGCACGACGGTGTAACCGCGATCGCTTAAAATTTGTTTGAGCAATAAAGAGGTGGTGGTTTTACCATTTGTCCCCACTACCAAAATCACCCCTTGGCTAACCTGTTCAAATAAAAGAGGTAATAAGCGAGAATGCAGACGACGAGAAATTTCTCCTGGCAAGACAGAGGCAGCACCCAAGCCCAGCGATCGCACTACCCCTGTTACCGTCTTGGCTATTCCAACAGCAAAACCCAAGCGAAGCCGATCTAATAGTTGCATTTTCATTCAGTTACCAACGATCAGTGATCAATATACAGTCCCGTCAAGGGGGATAACATCAATAGTTAACAATAACTAATCGCGAATGACAAGTATAGCCGTATAAAAGTAGCAAGTAGTAGCTATATGCCCTGTTCACTTAGAGCTTAAAGCTTAAAGCTAATTGATTAATCAAGCTCAAAATTAAACGGTAACCGAGCATATACGCCGCTAGGGTCGTTAAAGGCGCTTAACATCGATAATTCCTGCTTAATCTTGAGTAATTCAGCGGTAATAGGTTCTTTTGCTGCTTGAGATTCCCAGATTTTAGCCATAAACAATTGTTGAAGAATCAGAGTGTCAAAAGGATTTTGCTGGGGATATTCCTCAAGCTGCCAACTGTTGCTGAGGTTGGCTTTTTTGGCTGCATAGGCGATCGCACTTTCTAATCCTCCCAGGCGATCGACTAAGCCAATTTTGATTGCTTCTTTACCCGACCACACACGACCTCCAGCAATCTCTTTGACCTTGGCTACTGGTAGATGACGATAATCAGCTATTTTATTCACAAATAGTCCATAGGTTTTATCTACTGACTGTTGATATATAGCCAATTCTGCTTCAGTTTTCGGACGAACATTAGAGTCAATATCGGCAAACTTCCCTGTTTTT
This sequence comes from Pleurocapsa sp. CCALA 161, assembly GCF_003003995.1. GTDB lineage: Bacteria > Cyanobacteriota > Cyanobacteriia > Cyanobacteriales > Xenococcaceae > Waterburya. The sequence goes on from NZ_PVWF01000141.1 coordinate 7,195, forward strand.
ACCACATCCCAGGTAATGCCATTAGCATTGGCAATTTCTTGGATATTTGACAGTAAACCAAAAACTCCAATCGAACCCGTAATCGTATTTTCTTCCGCAAAAATCTCATCTGCACCAGCAGCGATCCAATAGCCTCCAGAGGCTGCTATGTTACCCATCGACACAATTACTGGTTTTTTCTGTTTAGTCAGCAGGATCTCTCTTAAAATGACATCTGAGGCGGTAGCGCTGCCACCAGGACTATTGATCCGCAGCACCACTGCTTTGACGCTATCATCTGCGCGTAATTTTTGAAAATCTTCAGCAAAGCGATCGCTCCCAACGGTTTCAATACTCCCACTACCATCGACAATTGCTCCCTCAGCATAGATTACAGCAATTTTTGACCCAGCATTGGAAGTAGAACTAACTTCAGTCGAGGGAATCATCTGGGTGGCATAAGCTCCTAAATCGACTTGTCTAAAGCTTTCTGTCTCTTCGGTGTCTTTAGTTTCTTGGGTTAATGTTCGTAATTTGCTCACTACCTGATCGTAATAGCCTACCTGATCGATTAAACCAGCCTGTTTTGCTTCCTGGGGTTCAAGATACCCCTTAGCATCCACTAGCTGTTGCAGTTTCCCTGGGTCTAATTTTCGACTATCAGCTACATGATTGAGAAATTTATCCCAAAGATCTGAGAGCAGAACTCTTGTTTGTTCCTTGTTGGCAGGACTAATATCTGAGCGAATATAGGGTTCTACGGCTGATTTATAATCTCCCACCCGAATTACCTGAACTCCTACGCCATATTTTTCCAATGCACCTTTAAAAAACATTTGCTTGGAACTCAAACCATTAAGCTCCATCATTCCCATCGGGTTAATAATCACTTGATCTGCTAAAGAAGCGAGATAATACTCTTGCTCACTCAAAGTTACGTCATAAGCAATAATTTTTTTGCCCGCTGCCTTAAACTTCTCCAAAGCAGTTCTAACCTCTTCAATCGTGGCATAACCGTTAGGAGTAGAAACTTTTCTCCCGTCAAGCAGCATTGCCACAATGCGATCGTCTTTAGTTGCTTCATTAATGGACTCTAGAACTCTGCGCAGGGGAATGTTTTCTTGTTTTTCAGCCGAAAATGCCTGTGCTAGATTTGCAGGAGACTTAGAGTCTTTAACTTGAGTAGACAAATCAAAAACTAAAACTGATTTATCCTGAACACCTTGACTTTTTTTACTGTCTGAGACGGTAATTAGTAAAATCAAAACTAAACCGCCGACACTTAAGCCCAAAAAAAGGCATAAGCCAATCATACTACCGATGGTGCTAGCAAAAGTCTGTTTTAAAAATTGACGCATTATGGTGATTTGTTATGAGTAAGTGATGTGAGATAGAATTTAGAGCGACTTACAATCAGCCTATTTTTATACTTCCCGTAAACTTCCCCATCAGTATCATCGTTATTGCTAATCTACCGTTAAATATGTGCTTTTACCCAACTTTTAATTGTCTGAACGCTTATACCTTAATGCTTAAAGCTGACTGCAAGGCGGTTTGATGCCGTCATCAAAAATTCATTGGTTCGTCACATGAAAGCCACAGGCAAACTATATGTTATATATTGTCAGCTCTAGACATGATTTCACTCATAAGCTCCTTCAGGCTTTTTAGGGCTGACTTTATTATTTTTGTAGCCGCAAGCACAAGTCTCGCTCGATACGTAAATCTAATCTGATTTTTAGAGATTGCCAATACAGAACAATACTGTTCGGTTAAGCCAAAAGATATGTTACTTGGCTTTGAGTTGCAAGTATAGAAGTTGCGATCGCTTAAACACAGAGTTGGTCTAAAAAAGCGATCACATCTTTAATATTTATGACAAATAGATAACCTTAATCTTGATGCTGTAGACAAACTACGTCAAATCACTTAAATTTATCCTTGGCATCTAATTGAGAATTAATATCTTTTGTCTGAGGAGTCTTTGAATGAAGCGGAGTTACCGTTGTGGATTGCTATGGCTAAATATTCCTTTGTTATCAGTGTTTTTAGTTTTACTTTCTCCCTGGAAGACTGAGGCACAAGAAAAAATGCTATCAGTTACTAAGATAAATAGTCATTTAGTATTTAGTCTTAAAGATATTAACTTTCGCCAGACTGTTTCTACTTCGGCTACAGATTTACTCGCACAACAAAACAAGATTACGAGAGTTACAGGAATAGAACTAAATCAAACGAATCAAGGTTTAGAAGTAATCCTCAAAACCTTAGCAGGAAGTCAGAGATTAGTTCCGCTAATCTTACCTGAAGGTAATAATCTAGTTATCGATCTTTTAGATGCCACATTAGGCTTCTCGATTAGGAATGGTGTAACTAAAACCAATCCTGCACCAGGAATTAATCAAGTGAGACTAACAAAGATAGATGACAATAGTATTCGCTTAATTATTACAGGAGAAAGACAAGCGCCAAGAGCTGAAATATTACCATCAGGGCAAAATTTAATCTTAAGTATCGATCCTCAAGGAAATACGGCACAAGAATCACCAGATGAGGAAATAGAAATAATTGCGACAGGCGAAGCCGAAGAAGATAATTATTATGTTCCTGAAGCTAGTACTGCTATAGGGACAGATACACCGATAAAAGATACGCCCTTATCCATTCAAGTAGTACCACAGCAAGTACTGAAAGATCGTAACGTGACCGAATTAGGAGACGCTTTAGAAACTGTGAGTGGTGTAGTTTCTGCGGGTGGTAGAGGAACAAGTGGGAATGGGCCTAATTTTCTGATTCGGGGTTTTGATGGTGAAAAATTTCGAGATGGTATTACCTACTTTTCTTTAGCACCACTAAATGCCAGCGATCTCGAAAGCGTTGAAGTTTTAAAAGGGCCAGCCTCAGTGCTATTTGGTCAAGGACAACCTGGGGGAATTATTAATCTGGTGTCTAAAAAACCTTTAAGTGAACCATTTTATGAAGCTTCATTTACCGCAGGAAATTTTAATAC
>NZ_PVWF01000142.1 GCF_003003995.1 Pleurocapsa sp. CCALA 161
GTCCCTCTCGACTCCTTGGGTAAAGTACAAGTCAAACCAGAACTAGCACAAGTCAGTCACTACAACGGACAAAGAGTTAATACCGTTCAAGCTTTTCTCACGGCTGGAACTTTACCAGCAGAGATTTTAAGTCAATTTCAAGCAAAATTAGCAGCCAACAACTTTGTCTTACCTCCAGGCTATACCTATGAATTTGGTGGCGAGGCTGAAGAAAAAAATGATGCGTTAGGCGGTTTAGTCTCCACTGTCGGCGTCCTAATCATTATCATGATTGCAGTTTTAGTACTTTCCCTGCGTTCATTCCAATTAGCAGCCATTATCGGCATAGTTGCGATCGCATCAGGGGGCTTAGGTATCTTCTCCGTCTGGTTATTTGGCTATCCCTTTGGCTTCAACCCCATTATCGGTACAGTTGGTTTAATTGGTATAGCAGTTAACGATTCCATTGTCGTTCTCGATGCTATCTCTAATCATCCAGTCGCCAAAACTGGCAATCCCAAAGCCATTCAACAAGTAGTCTTGCATTCAACTCGTCATATTATCTCCACAACCTTAACAACCGCGATCGCTTTTCTTCCCCTACTCCTTTCTGGTGGAGAATTTTGGCAACCATTAGCAGTGGCGATCGCTGGTGGGATAATTGGTGCAACTTTCATCGCTCTTTATTTCGTCCCTCCTGCATATTATTTATTAAAGTTGCAATCTAAAAAAGAGCAAGTTTTAGTTAGAACAGATGAAATGGCTATAATGCAGTCTAAACTATAGTAAAAATTATATTGCTATGACTGAATTATTATATTATGCCATTTCCAAACTTGAAAAGCTTCCAAATATTCAGCAGGATGAAATTGCCATAATGATTTTGAAACGAATTTAACCAAAAGACAAACTATTTTCTCTGTGGCAAAAAGTAGATAATTTAGGTAAGGATGAAAATGAAACGACTATGGCAGAAATTACCGCAATAGTAAAAGAGGTAAGACACAATTAAAATCAAGAATGAATGTATTACTAGATACGAATATTTGGATTTCTGGTTTACTTTGGGGTGGAAATCCACGAAAAATTATTCAATTAGCGATAACAAAGCAAATTGTTCTTTATAGTTCAAAATTATTGATTGACGAACTAAGATTAACCCTAGCTTACCCCAAACTTCAGCGTCGTTTAGCAACATTGGAAATAACTGCTGAGGAATTGTTAATTGAAGTGTCTCAAATAACTCAGTTATCTTATCCTGTTCATTTATTTACTATCCCTGAACTACGCGACCCTAAAGATAAAATTGTTTTAGAAACGGCTTTGAGTGTACCAGTTGAGATAATTGTATCTGGTTATAAAGATTTATTGATTTTGAGAGAGTTTCAAAAAATTCCTATTCTGACAACAAAACAATTTTTGGAAAATTATCAATTTCTATATATGGAACAAAAAATAAACCAGAAACTTCCAATAGTTTACAGGAAAAGGATTAGATAAAATACTAGCTAAATTAAGTTTCTCCTTATAAAAATAAGTTAATGCAAAATTTAGACCGAATAACCTTTAACCCCAAAATTATGGCTGGACAAGCTTGTATCAGAGGAATGCGTGTTCCTGTATCTTTAATTTTAAATTTATTAGCCAATGGCAAAACTACAGAGGAAATTATTGAAGATTATCCTTATTTAGAAACTGAGGATATTCAACAATCATTACTTTATGGCGCGTGGCTAGCCAGAGAACAATACTATCCTAAAATCAGTGAAACAGTAAGATGAAATTTCTAGCTGATATGGGAATTTCGCCTCGAACAGTCGAAAAGCTGAGAAGAGAAGGTTATGATGCTGTTCATTTGGTGGAAGAGAGGCTAGAAAAACTTGAAGATAGAGAAATTTTAGCTAAAGCAAGAGAGGAAGGACGGATTATCTTAACTGTTGACTTAGATTTTGGTTACTTGTTAGCAGTAAGTGGTGCAATATTACCCAGTGTGGTGTTATTTCGCTTAGGCAATGAAAGCAGAGAAGTCATTGAAGAATATTTAGATGATGTATTGTCTCAATTTAGTGAAGAATTAAATGCAGGAGCAATTATTTCAGTTAAAGATGATGGTTTTAGAGTAAGAGCGTTACCTACTGAGTGAAATAGGCTCATAGAGTAAGCAAAATAATAAATTGTGATCGCTGGTGGGATAATTGGCGCAACTTTCATTGCTCTTTATTTTGTCCCTCCTGCATATTATTTATTAAAGTGGCGATCTAAAAAAGAGCAAGTTTTAGTTAGAACAGATGAAATGGCTATAATGCAGTCTAAAGTATAGTAAAGATTATATTGCCATGAACGAATTATTGGAACAAGCGATCGCAGAGCTTAAAAAGCTTCCAGATACTCAGCAGGATGAAGTTGTCATAATGATTTGAAAGCAAATCAAACTCTAATATATTACCGAGTTGTTAGTAATAACTGAGTCATCTGTCATTACTATATTAAGTATTTTATAATACAAACAGGTTTATCTATTCTTGGTCGCAGCTATACGAGAAAGATACATCTAGTAGTGATTAACCAAATAATATACAATTTTACACAGGGCATTTAACCCAAATTTCTTTCTGGAGTAACCATCTTAGCAGCGATCGCCCCACCAATGAAGCCAAATAGATGTCCTTGCCAAGAAACCCCCATTTGAGAAGGAAATACGCCCCAAATAAATCCGCCATAAGCTATTGCTACGAAAATAGATAAAGCGATCGAGGGAAAGTTTTTTTGAAAATAGCCTCGTAATAATAAAAAGCCCAAGTAACCATAAATTAGGATGCTAGCACCAATGTGAACCGATTGAGGAGAACCAAACAGCCAAACTCCCGCGCCACCGATGAGCGCACTCATAATCGAAGCAACAAAAAAATCTTTGGTTGCTTGGATCATGGTCAACCATCCCAAGGTAAGAAAAGGAATCGTGTTTGCTATCAAATGAGGAAATCCACCGTGCAAAAATGGTGCAAAGACAATTCCTCGCAAGCCAATGATGCTGTGAGGCTGGATTCCATACTGATCTAAACCGCCATTAAATACCAAAAAATCGGCAATCTCAACTGCCCAAAAGATAGTAATGGCAACAAATAAAATTTTAAATTCTTTCAAAACTGTTTTTTGCTTCAAGGGTTTGCGATAATAGCTACTCATAGATGATTGTAAATTATTTACCCGTGTAACGGCTGAAACTTATAAATAGTTATTCTGGACTTATATTGAGCCTAATATGGTTTACCGATTATGATTGGAGAGTGATTGAGTTTAAAAAAATAAGAGAGCGATCGCCTTAATTAAACAAAACAACAGTCCAAACCATATTTAGACACAGACAATTAACAAACTGCTCAATTATGAATATATTTAGGCTATTTTGTCGAGTCAAAATGTAATATGTGCAAATTAGACTTGAGAATTAATCGTAAAGCTGATTGTGTTTATATCTGTATATTTACTGAGTAAGTTTTACTGTAAAAGAATATTAAAATATTAAATCAGTTAAGTGCGCTACTCAAAGAAAGTATCAATAAAATTAGATTTTATTTGTTCATCAGCAATCAAGAGTGCTATCTAATTCCCAATCACTAATCTGATTATTGTATTGATCCCATTGTTGGTATTTTAATTTTAAATAAGAATTAATAAACGATTCTCCCATAGCTTTTGCCAAAACTGTGTTTTTTTCCAAACAGCGTAAAGCATCTAATAAATTACCAGGAAGACGTTTTGTTTGATCTGATAGGGGTTCAGTATAGTTATTATTTTTAGAGCGATCGCCTGGATTTATTTTACGCTCGATACCATCTAATCCTGCTGCAATAATTGAGGCTGGCAGCAGATAGGGATTTGCTGCGCCATCAGCCAGTCGAAATTCAAAGCGACCAAGATCGGGAATACGAATCATGTGGGTGCGATTGTTACCACTGTAGCTAATAGTGTTAGGCGACCAGGTTGCACCCGATACTGTATTAAGAGCGTTAATACGTTTGTAAGAATTAATTGCAGGATTAGTAAAGGCACACAAAGCAGAAGCTGATTTTAAAACTCCGCCAATAAATTGATATCCAATGGTGGAAAGTTCTGATTTTTCATCTTTAAATAAATTAGTCTCGCCTGTAATATCCCAGACGGAAAGATGCGTATGACAACCGTTACCAGTTAAATTAGCAAAAGGTTTGGGCATAAAAGTAGCACGAAACCCATGTTTTTCGGCAATACTTTTGGTCATATATTTGAAAAAAGCATGACGATCTGCTGTAACGATGGCATCATCATAAGTCCAGTTCATTTCAAACTGTCCGTTACCATCCTCATGATCGGTTTGATAAGGTTTCCACCCTAAAGACAACATAGCATCGCAGATTTCACTCACTACGTCATAACGGCGCATCAATGCCTGTTGATCGTAACAGGGTTTAGGAGAGCGATCGCGACTGTCGGCAATTTCTAATTCATCTGGCGATAGCAAAAAATATTCACATTCAACCCCAGTTTTGATGGTATAGCCTTGTTCTTTAGCTGCTTTAAGTATCTGCTTTAATACTACCCTAGGACTTTGCATGAGAGGATTTCCGTCTACCCCATAAAGATCGGCAGGCATCCATGCTACATGTGGCTGCCAAGGTAGCTGAAATAAACTATTGCGATCAGGTATAGCAAAGATATCGGGATCGGCGGGACTCATATCTAGCCAAGCAGCAAAACCTGCAAAACCTGCGCCATTTTCCGCCATTTCATCAATACTTTGGGCAGGAACAAGTTTAGCTCTTTGTACCCCCAGTAGATCGGTGAAAGAAATCAGAAAATAACGAATATTGCGATCGCGAGCTAGTTCTGATAATAACATCGTAGTCGATCAATACCTCTCATAGTTCATCCACACTATGAAGCGATCGCCTGGAGATATTTGTAACTGTTAATACTATTTAACGAAAAAATTAGATAGTGAACCCATAGCAAGCAATCAAACCCGATCAATATTGGTAGAGTTATAATCAATAAATCTTTGAGAGGAATGTATTGTGTCAACTTCAGTTAAATGGTCGATAGATGACTATCATTTAATGATTGAAAGCGGAGTTTTAAATAATCGCTCTGTAGAATTAATTGAAGGAGAAATTGTTCTAGTGAGTCCAGAAAGTCCCCTTCACAGATTTACTAATGACTCAGTAGCCGAATATCTGCGAAAACTACTACAGGATAAAGCTAAAGTTTTTGAGGCTCATCCGATTACTCTAGACAATTCAGAACCCGAACCAGATATTGCTGTCGTTCATCTTCCCAGTAGCAATTACTTAAATCGTCATCCTTACCCTGAAGATATTTATTGGCTAATCGAAATCTTTCATACAACTTTAGAAGATGATTTAAATCGAAAAAAAAGAATTTATGCTAATGCAGGAATTGATGAATATTGGATTATAGATTTAAAAAATACTGAATTAATTGTATTTAGAAATCCATCAGCCAATGATTATAAATTTAAAGATACTTTGAGCGACAGTACAGTTACTCCCATTGCTTTTTCTGATATTTTAATTGAAGTTGGCAAACTAATAAATAAAACTAATATTTAATTGGTTTTTATTTGTTCATCATTTTTCTTTTAATAATTTCATTGCAAACATTTTGAAGATGAACTTCACCTCTAATATCAAAATTAATTAAAGCATCTCTTAGTTTAATTAATTCTCCAATCAAATCTAATTTAAAATTATTAGGCAGGCTAGAAGTGTAAAATTCTTCGATCAAATTATTAACTTCATCTAATAAACTTGATATCTCCTCTTTTGCAATATTATTTTGTGCAATTCCTTGACTTCTAAGCAAATTATCACATAATTTAATGTTGTTTAGAATTTCCTCTGATATTTGATTATTTATGTGTGACCATGAGGGATCTAAACCATATCTTATTATACTGGTTTGTATTTTAGATATTGCGCTAATTCCTATTTTGCTAGAAACTTATTCAAGCTGAAGAATATCTTGTTTAGCATCGTTCAATAGACCAAAAAGTTCTGCTAACTTATTTGATACAGGCTCATAGTCTACCTTATTTACTTTTAATACTTCCGCCCAGACTTGTAAAGTTGATTTGTTTGGATCTTGCTATAGAGCCTCTTTTATAATGTTGTAAAGTTGACCCGCCGAGCTAACTGTTCCAGTCATCAATTTAATAATTTTAATATTACTGAATATTGCCGCTACAGTTTAGCAAAACCGAATTAATATGGCTCTATGAGTTGAGCAATTGCTTTACAGCATCTTTAATAAACATCTCATCTTCAGGATTTTGATAGGGATTTCCTGCGCGATGTCCCCAAATAGAAGGAATAGGCAAATATTTCGAGTCAGGAATTAAATCTGCTTCGGCTTGGCAATCTTCAGGAGTAAAGTATAAATCTGTTGTACTTGGCATAACTAAAGTTTTGGCAGTAATAGACTTAAGTGCCTGTTGATAGTCTCCTTGATATGTTGGGTTATTACCAACATCGCAATATAACCAAGTATCAATCATTGCTAATAAATCGTGAGGATCTCGTCGGCGATAATTAGCTTCCCAACTTCTAACTAAATAATCTTCTAAAGACTCATAGCCGAACTGATAATAAATCCCCTCACGATAGTAAGCTTGAGATGCTGCCCAACTGGCATAGATACGAGCAAAAGCCTTAAAACCTCGCTCTGGAATATTTTCAAATCTATTACCATTCCAAGCAGGATCGGCTGTTAGAGCCGTGCGTAAACTTTGGATAAAAATCTTATTATGGTCTGTAGTACGTGCTGTACCGCATAAAGCAGCAATTCGTTCGACGTATTCAGGATATAGCGCACCCCAATGATAAGCTTGTTGCGCACCCATTGACCAACCATAAACTAAAGCCAGTTTTTTAATTTCCAAGCTGTCTAATAGTGCTTTTTGAGCGCGAACATTATCAAGATGAGTAAACCAAAATCCTGATTCTGCTAAACTACAGGCTTGATCGTTACTAGGCGAACTAGATAAACCATTACCAAACATATTGGCAATGATAATAAAATACTGACTGAGATCGAGGATACTGTCAGGACTAATTAACCATTCGATATCTTGATGGTTTGCCCCATAGGAAGTGGGATATAAAATAACATTATTGCGCTCTTGATTTAATTCTCCATAGGTTTTATATATTATCTTTGCTTCTGTTAATCTTGTTCTGCATTGTAAGGAGAAATCTTCGATGCAGAATTTACAAGGTTCATTCATTTATTTAGCTTGTTGAATATTAGGCGATCGCTTTTTAATTTTTCATGAGTTTTATAGACTATTATTGCTGCTATTAATCTTGTTCTTAATTACAAAGCAAAATCTTAAATTATGAAGTTATCAAGTTAATTTTTCATGCTTAACTTAATCTACATTATTAACTGCTTTTTCTCCCTAAATAAACGGTACAACTATCAGTACTACGAACAATTTATACAGGAAATTAGCAATATCAAACTGCTATATTTCTATTCTTTAATAATGGTTTCTTCAATAATATTACTATCTTCTGGAATATTACTGACAATAGTATTTTCTAACATCATACTATCATCTGGAATATTGTTATTTTCAAAAGCACTTTCTAACACCAATGTATCTTTATAAGATTTAGTATTCTTCAGCGAAGATTGAAACGGAGTTTTTGCCTCGCTACAGTAGTTTAAAAACTGGCTACTGTCAGTACTATAGGTAATGTAATTGTAGGAAATTTTGATATTGTCGCCAATCCAAATAATATCTCCAGAAGTGAGGCGGTGCAGGGGCTTTTTCTTACTATTAATATAAATACCGTTGCGACTTCGTTGTCTTTTCCCTTTACCATCAATAATCCAATAGGAGTAGTCAACTTTATCTGCCCCTTCGCTATATCTCATCCAGGCTACCGTGGCGTGGTGGCGAGAAGCTAATTGATCGCTAATTACTAAATCATTATGGGGGTGGCGACCAATCGAAAATACATTAACGTTGAGAGCAACAGCCCTTCGTGATTCTGGAGACTCCACAATTAATACGTGTCGTCCTTTCGCTAGATCTGCTTTATTTAACTTAACGAGGGTCAGCTTAGATTTACTATCAGCCATGAGAGCGACATTATATATTGTGTGCCAAATATCAATGAGAAACCAAGGCAGAGCAAAGTAGTTTTAAGATCTAATTTGTTCTTGATACATAAAATCAGACTTGCTGAATTAAGATCCGCGAATGATAACCCAACCTAAAATATATTTAGATCAATGATTATTTACTATATTCTAATCTATAAAAAATGAACAGCAATGGTTATATATTTGTTTGAATTAAACTATTTTTTTGATTTTTGTCATCAGTAAATATACGGAGTTATAGATATTTTTATTTAAATTAATTAGACAATAATGATGTGCATCGTGCTACAAAACCTGCACTTTGTAAAGAAGCGATCGCGCTTGTTTCATTTTGCACCCAAAATTTTTGTCCAAAGCGAATAAACTGTCTTTGTTCTCCTTTACCAATGGCTGCAATTACAGGAATTTTAAATTGATTAGATTCAACTGATTGCTGCTCCAAAATTTGTTTTAGATAACTACTTTTGACTCGATCTAATGCTTGTTCGGGAGTAATTTCTAACATCAGCATTTTTACCTGTTCTACCGCTGCTGCATCATCAATAATTAGCTGGTATTTATCGTTACGCTCTTGTGCTGTCCCCCAAACAATTAGCTGTTTGCCTTCTAATAAAAATGACTCTAGTTTTTCATAGGTACTGGGAAAAATTGTGCCTTCGGCTTCGCCTGTAATATCTTCCATTTGCACAAAAGCCATGGGATCGCCGTTTTTGGTAATTATTTTCCGTACCGAATTAAGCATCACCACAGCACTAAGCTTTTGTTTGGCTTTTTGTTCAGACAAAGCACTTAAGCTAATCGGTGATAAGATTTGGGCAGCCTGATTAATCGCTTTGAGGGGATGATCGCTGATATAAAAGCCAATATATTCTTTTTCTAAACGTAATTTTTCCTGAACGGGGTAGTCTTCTACGGGAGGGCTGCTGGGTGCTTGTTCAAATACAGGTTCTGTGTCAACCTTATCTACTAGATCGAACAAATTAAGTTGACCACTAGCTTTCTCTTTACTACGTTTTTGCGCCCAAGAGATCACGATATCAATATCATTAATTAATTGTCTGCGATTTGGCTGGATTAAATCAAAAGCACCACAATAAATTAAGGTTTCTAAAGCCCGACGGTTAACGGTGCGCAACTCTACTCGTTCACAAAAATCGGCTAAAGATTTAAACTCACCATCACTATTGCGGGCATCAAGAATATTCTCAATTGCCCCCTGTCCCAAATTTTTCACTGCTGATAAGCCAAATAAAATATGATTGTCATCTAGGGGCAAAAAATCCTCTACAGAACGATTAATATCGGGGGGCAAAATAATAATGCCCATCTTTTGCGCATTTTCCCGATAGCGATCGACTTTATCTTGAATACCACTGCTAGCAGTAAGCAAAGCAGACATATACTCAACTGGATAGTTAGCCTTAAGATAAGCAGTCTGATAGGTAACATAGGCATAGGCAGTGGAATGAGACTTATTAAAACAGTTGGATGCCACCATGCCGTTAGCCAAGAGAAAATTATGCGATCGCACTACGCCAATGTCATATACCGCTTGTGTTCCCAAAGATTGACGACTGATAATTTTAACCATGACTAAAGCAAAAATTCTAAATAAATCTAAATGTAAGTTACAAGTTATGACTCACTACTGCTGGGTTGAGTCATCAAGGTGGCAAAATCGTTAAAATTAACTTATCTAAATTCAACATTCAATGTTTTTCTGGATTTCGAGGCAACATCTATCGATACTATATACGGTAAATATAAAGGATTAAAATCAAGTCAGCTAAGACAGCTAAAAAAACTTTATCATCAGAAATTGCCAGGGGACATAATTGTTACCCCAGAATTTGCTCAAAAATTAGCAGCAATTAGTACTGAGATTAATCAGCCTGTCTGTGTTTATAT
>NZ_PVWF01000026.1 GCF_003003995.1 Pleurocapsa sp. CCALA 161
AGATTAAGCAGGCTTCAGCGACTGGGATTGATTGGGCAGAAATTGACCAGCTGCGTCAATGTCCTCCTCCTACGGGAAATCCTGTCAGGTTTATTAACGTCGCCCGTCTGCTGCACTGGAAGGGAATTTATTTAGGGCTACGAGCTTTTGCTGAAGCTAATATAACTAATGCCGAGTATTGGATTGTGGGTGAAGGTCCTGAACAAGAAAAGCTTGAGCGTTTGGCACAAGAATTAAATATTACCGAGCGAGTAACATTTTTTGGTTTGTTAGATCGCCAAGAAGTCTTGGTCAAGCTGGGACAGTGTTCTGCGCTGGTACATCCGAGCCTACACGATTCAGGTGGCTGGGTGACTTTAGAAGCTATGGCATCAGGAAGACCAATTCTTTGTTTGGATTTAGGAGGTCCTGGAGAAACTGTAACCCCTGATATTGGCATCAAAGTTCCTGCTCATAGTCCTGAACAGGCAGTTAGGGATTTGGCAAAAGCCATGGTGAAACTAGCTGAGAACCCAGATTTATGTGTGCAGATGGGCAAAATAGGACAACAACGCATTCAAGAACTTCATACCTGGTCGGCTAAAGGTAAATGGTTGTCGGAAGTTTATCAAGAATGCGTTGATGAGTTTCATCAGAGCTAATTATTTATTTACTTATTACTAACTCTAGAGACAGAAATAAGCTCTAGCTATTTACTTCACTACTAATTTTGCGTTATGTCAATCGAAAAACTAAAAGCTGTAATTATTTTCGTAGGTGCTATTGTTAGTTTAGGAATGTCTGGATGTGAAGCAGGGGGATATGAACTAGAAGGATATTTTGTTTCATCCCAAGGTTCAGATGATAATCCAGGTACTATTAAGCAACCTTTTAAAACAATTCAAAAATGTGCGGATGTAGTTGAGCCAGGATCTACCTGCTGGATTAGAAAGGGAACTTATCGGGAAAAAGTTCGACCTCAGACTTCTGGGACTGAGAGTGAGCCGATTACTTTTGCTGCCTACAAAGAAGAACAGGTAACAATTTCGGGTACAGAACTGGTTACTGACTGGTCTAAAGATCGTGATGCTATCTATCGAGCTAGGATCGAATTGCCCGTTGATGGCTACAGCGATACGGGATTTTTTGCCAATCAAATATTTGTCGGGGGCAAAATGATGCCTGAAGCTCGTTTCCCCAATCTCAATCCTGAACAGGATTTTTTACGTCCCAATCTCCTGGGTGGTGGCATAAAAAGTCTGGGGGGAACAGCAGCAACAATCGAGAATGAAGCAGTTCCCGAACTGACGGAAGGTTGGAAAGGCGGAAGAGTTTGGGCAAATGAATGGTACACCACCCGTACTGGAGAGATCACGGGAGGAACGGCAAAGCAACTTTTGGCAACAATGACCGCTGCCTGGGATCGTGGTGCATATTGGTTCTATCTTTTTGGGAAGCAGGAGTTATTAGATGATCGCGGTGAATGGTTTTACAACGGGGACAAACAGGAAGTTTATCTCTGGTCTCCTGATAATCAAGCCCCAAAAAATGTAGAAGTTAAGCAGCGTAACCTAGCCTTTGATTTGAGCGATCGCTCTTATATTACTGTTCGCAATCTTAATTTGTTTGCCAATACGATTACTACTAGCGATCGCAGTAGTGGGGTAATCATCGACGGAGTTCGTGCTAAATATGTTTCTCATCATATGACTTTACCCCCTGTTCCTGAGTCAGAAAAACCCTATGAAGCAGATGATGCAATGTTTTTAGCAGCTCATGCTCACGATACAGGAATTCAACTACGGGGTAATGATAATGTTTTAAAGAACTCTGTCATTGACTGGAGTTCTGGTAACGGAGTCTTGTTAGAAGGAAACAATCATCAGGTAACTAATAACATTATTGTTAATACTAACTATCAGGTGACTTACGCAGCTCCTGTAAGAGTTAATGGTAATGGTCATCAGATTAGCCACAATACGATTAAGCGCACAGGTCGAGATGGAATTAACTTTGATTGGCACACCGCTGGTACCGATGGTCGCAACCTAGAAATTTCTTATAATGATATTTCTGAGTTTGGTATGTTGAGTACGGATTTAGGGGCAATCTATGCCTGCTGTCATGTCAATTTGGCAGGAGGGTCGATCCATCATAATTGGATTCATGATGCTCAATCTTTTAGTCCATTTTGGGGTACTCGCGGTATTTATTTAGATTTGGAAACTTTTAACAGCACCGTTCACCACAACGTTGTTTGGAACTTAAATGGTAGCGATCATAACCTCGGTATTGTCGCTGGCAGTCCCAGAGGAGATGACCGAGTGTTTAATAATACTTTTTTGGGCAAGGTCTTATTAGATGGAGAGAATATCGAAGCCCGCAACAATATTTTTGCCACCGCTGCAAGTATTGGTGCTAAAAGTGCCTCTCATAATCTATTTATTGATACCGACGCTAAATTTACACGCTTACCTCAAGCAGAAACTAAGTCTGCTACTACTCCTGATTTCACATTGCAAAAAGATTCTCCTGCGATCGATGTTGGCATTGAAATCCCTGAAATTACGGTTGATTTTAAGGGTAAATCTCCAGATCTTGGTGCCTATGAATATAATAGCCCTGCCTGGAAGGCTGGATCGAGCTTGAAATATACCGAGAATAACTATTAATTAATATGCATGTTTTTATTGCAGCACTGCATCGACCAGTAAAACCTACAGGGGTCTGCCGACACGCAGCTAATTTGGCTCGCGCTCTGGCAGAGCAGTCTGAAGTCACTAAAGTTAGCCTGATAATCGGTTCTTGGCAGCAACATTATTTTGAGACTGCTTTTAGTTTAGATTCGGACAAAATTAAATTGGTTGTCGTTAATATTAAAAACAGTTCGCTGGTCAGAAATATTTGGTTTCTTAGCGGTTTACCAAAGTTAGCTAATCAGCTCAATTGTGATCTAGTTCATCTATCGTTTCCATTTCCATTTCTGCGAACACAATTCAAAGCGCCAGTAGTTACGACAATTCACGATCTCTATCCTTACGAATGTCCAAAAAACTTTGGCTTTCCCCAGGTTTGGTTTAATCAGCTATTTCTGAACCAGGCGATTAGCAATAGTCAGGGTTTACCCTGTGTCTCACAGGTTACTGCTGACAAGCTAAGGGAATATTTTCCGAACCTTAGACCCGATCAGCTCGTTAAAGTAATCTACAATTATGTTGACTTTGAAAATCTTGAAACAACAAACCCTAAAGCAATCAAGGAAAACAGCAAATTTTTGTTATCTGTTGCTCAACATCGGCAAAATAAAAACTTAGATCTACTAATTGAAGCTTATGCTCAACTAAGATTAAATGGGCAAATTGAACTAGATTATCAATTGATCATCGTTGGTACTAAAGGACCAGAAACGGAAAAGCTGAAAAATTTAATTGCTAACTTGAATTTATCTACCAGCGTTAAGTTTTTATCCGCTATTAATGATAGTGAATTAAGTTGGCTCTATCAAAACTGCCAACTTTTTGCAATTCCGTCTTCTACAGAAGGTTTCTGCTTACCACTAGCAGAAGCTTTGCATTTTAGCGATCGCATAGTTTGTTCTGATATTCCTATCTTTCGAGAAATTGCTTCTGCTAACTGCGTCTATTTTTCCTTATCTGGTAATGCTCTAGACAATTTGAGTCAGGCACTAATTCAAGCACTCGATCAGCATAATTTCCCCGTTCAAGATGCAGGCAAACGCTTTGACAAGTACACCATTGCCCAACAATATCTCAACTTATATCAATTGCTAATGTGATGATTCCAGTTACCAACTTTTACTCCACTTTTTCCATCGGGGCAATTTTGGGAATAATCTTAGTCACATTCATACTCAAAAACTTCACCGCTAAAGTAGCTTTCTTCCCGCTACCTAGAACATGGGTAACTTCTCCTGCACCAAATTCATGATGTAAGACGCGATCGCCAACATTCCAGTCAATATTAATCGCTTGGGAGGTTCTTTCAGCACGAATACGACTACGGTAAGCACTAGTTACATTGATATTGCTACCAATTAACTCCCCTGGAAGTTCCTGTAAAAACTGGGAAGATACCGCAGGTTCTCTGTTACCCCACAAACGACGTTCTCTGGTGTAGGTTAAAAATAGCTGTTCTTGAGCGCGGGTGATGCCAACATAACATAAACGACGTTCTTCTTCGATTTCTAGAGGATCGTTTAAAGTTCTGTTGTGGGGTAATAAACCCTGTTCCATCCCCACCAGATAAACCACTGGAAATTCTAATCCTTTAGCAGCATGAAGCGTCATCATTGAGACTTTTTGCTGTTCTTCATTTAAATCATCTAAATCTGAAGAAAGAGAGGCGCTGGCGAGAAATGCTTCTAAGCTGTTTTCCTCGTTATCTTCCTGGAACTGCTGCACCGCGTTGTATAGTTCGTAAATGTTAGCAATACGGTTATCTGCTTCATCTGTTCCCTGCTGCTGTAATTCTTTAACGTAACCCGATTGTTCAATGATGTGGCTCAAGACTTCTGCTGCTGTCAAATTATCTAGCTGATCTTTAGTCTCTTGAATCATCTGAGCAAACTGATTTAAAGCTTTGGCAGCACGTCCTCCCATGGTA
Organism: Pleurocapsa sp. CCALA 161; assembly: GCF_003003995.1. GTDB lineage: Bacteria > Cyanobacteriota > Cyanobacteriia > Cyanobacteriales > Xenococcaceae > Waterburya. Next base: position 4,603 of record NZ_PVWF01000026.1, read on the forward strand.
TTTACCGAAGTTTCATCATTAACTATTTCCCAAAGAGGAATACCCATTTGTTGTGAGGCATCCATGAGTCTGTCCATGGTTGTCTTACCAATGCCACGACGGGGAGTATTGATAATTCGTAACAGGCTTACGGTATCTTCAGGATTAACAATAATGCGTAAATAGGCGATCGCATCTTTGACTTCTTTGCGATCGTAGAACTTTAAACCACCGACAATATTGTAGGGAATATTATGGTGTAGCAGTAAATCCTCAAAAGGGCGAGACTGAGCATTAGTGCGATATAAAATAGCAAAGTCACCCCAGCCTATTTCAGGGTTGTTCTCCTTAATCTGCTGCATCTGCTGCACGACAAAGCGCGCCTCTTCCTGTTCGTCATCGGCTTTATATAGATATATCTGTTCTCCTACTCCCCTAGTGGGTTTGAGAACCTTATCAATCCGTTGGCTGTTGTGAGCAATTAAATGATTGGCTGCTTGCAGAATATTCTCACGGGAACGATAGTTTTCTTCTAACTTGATCATGGTGCGGGTATCTTCGTCGGCTAAACCATCACCAAAATCTTTTTGGAAATCTAACAGGATAGTGAAGTCGGCTAAACGGAAAGAATAAATAGATTGATCCGCATCTCCTACCACAAAAAGCGATCGCGCAGCGTGGGCAGAGCCCAATCGCCTGTTCCAATTCCATTCACTTTTATTTGTTTCACCATTAGTCGCCAATAAACGGATTAAGTCATACTGAATGCGGTTTGTATCCTGATATTCATCCACTAAAATATGCTGAAACTGAGTGTGCCAATAGCCCAAAATAGATTCATTCTGCTGAAACAGCTTTACAGGAACCCAAATCAAATCATCAAAATCCAGAGCATTATTAGCAGCTAGTCGAGATTGATACTCATTGTAAATTTCGGAAATAACTCGACCACGATAACCAGGATCTTGTTTGGCTAAATCATCGGGAGTCAAACCTTGGTTTTTGGCGTTACTAACAGCGTAACGAATCTTGCGCGGGTCAAATTTCTTGTTATCGAGATTTAGCTCTTTAGTAACAATATTTTTAAATAGACTTTGAACATCCGACTCATCAAAGATCGAAAAATTACGTTTCCAAGTGCGTCCTCGTTCATCCTGATACTTATTAATATCAAAGCGCAATAACTTGGCAAACAGACTATGAAAAGTACCAATCCACAGCTTTTTGGTCGTCCTTTGATACACCCTCGACTTGAGAGTTTTCTGTTCATACTCTGTCAAAAATTCCAGTCTTTGACCATGCTGTTCTAACGCCAACTCCGTCGCAAAAATATACTCAATCCGTTCTCGCATCTCCCTAGCTGCTTTATTGGTGAAAGTAACCGCCAGAATATGCTCTGGATCAGCCTTTTGGTTGCGAATTAGATTAGCAATGCGGTAAGTCAAGGCCCTGGTTTTACCCGATCCTGCACCTGCAACCACCAACATTGGACCACAGTAATGCTCTACAGCGAGGCGTTGGGAAGGATTAAGATGGCTGAGAAAATCAGTAGTCATACTCGGTCAAGATGGGGATAAAACGACTAGGGCTAGTTTACACTTAGTGTTTATGTTACCAACTATTCCCTATCTGAATTTAAAAACTATTTTTGATCGTTAATCTAAAACTGTATTATTTTGCCAATCAGATTGCAAAAGAGAGAATAATTTCACATCTTCATACTTATCCCACTTTCTGACTCTTTGTCTTAATAGTCCTTCTAACTTGAATCCATTCTTTTGCAGCACTTTTCCTGACGCTGAGTTTCTCACCATGTGATCTGCTACAGAATGTTCTGTTTCTAGGTTGTGAAGTTCTACAATTCCAATCAAGTCAGATTCTAATTGACGCTCAATAGCAAAAGCGAAGTAACCAGTTTGCTGTTCGGATGTGTGCTTTAAGACATATCTTTTAGCTTCGCCATCAGGATAAGGATAAGGAATTGAAACAGCATCAGCAATAGATAATGGGCGTAATATTAATCTTTCTGTTGATAATATTGGTAGTGAGAACATATCAAACAACTTTCTTGAGAAAATCTTCTTCGGGCGATCGCCAAAGCCAAGAAAATCTAAATAACTTTTAAAAAATCTTGTTTAATTACCAAAGGACTCTCAGTCAGGCCTCGATTGACGTATTGCACCAATAATTCTGATTTTATCCTGGTCAATATTTCGCTAGTTGCTACTACAGCATAGTTGTCATCTGCTAAAGCATAAAATGTCATTGCATTGTCTTTCCAGATCCAGAGTTCACCGATGCCGATATTTTTGTAGCTAGATTTTAGGGTTTCCAGATCGCCACTACTAATGATGACTTCTACTACCAAGTCTGGCAAATCTTTGTCCCTGTCAAAAGCATAAGCAAGGTCTGGTTCTCTCCCCGCTTGTCCCCAAGCATTTAATCTCGTCTGTCCAAAAGGAAAATCTGGAAGTCCATATTTCTCACAATAGGCAGCAATTCTTTCGTGATTTCGTCCAGGGGACACAATAGTTATTTCTCCCTTGAAATAAGAAACCCGATAACCTGGATATTCTGCTGAATCGAAGTGCTGATAGTCGAGCCAGTTAGCTGCAGTAATTGTTAATAGTTGGTCATTTTGAGCAAATTTATCGCGATTAATCGGTAAATTCGGCCAGATCAGCATAATAACTGTTAATTTGATCATTATGGCTTTGATCACTAGTATAGAAATTTATCAGGCATTAAGAAGTAATACATTATGGTGATGAAATTAGACAAGGTAGTTCCCTTCGGGCGATCGCTTGATGAATATATCAAGATGTTCGATTTATCTACTGAAGATCTGCAACAGCGGATCTTGGGGATGGGGGATGGCCCTGCTAGCTTCAATGCTGAAGGGACAACTAAGGGATATGACATCACCTCTATCGATCCGATTTATCAATTTGATGGTGCAGAGATCAAGCAAAGATTTGATAAGGTGGTAGACAATATTATCGATCAGATTATTGCCACGCCGAATAATTGGGTCTGGAGCTATCATAAAAATCCCCAAGAGTTGAAGGCGAGTCGGATCAAAACCCTAGAAACTTTTTTACAAGATTATCAACTAGGGAAAGAAGCAGGTAGATATCAAGCGCAAGAATTGCCACATTTGGATTTTGCCGATCAAAGCTACGATCTGGCGTTATGTTCTCACTTTTTGTTTTTGTATTCTGAACAATGCGATCGCGATTTTCATGTTAATGCGATCGCCGAAATGTTACGAGTAAGTCAAGAAGTTAGGATATTTCCGCTGCTAACCCTAATGCAGGAAACTTCGCCTTACCTGGATTTTGTAATTGATAAGTTTAGTAATTTGGGGTATTCAGTGGTGATCGCTAAAGTACCCTACGAATTGCAGCCAGGAGCGAATGAAATGCTGGTAATTAGAGCCAAATAATGAAATAACCAGCTAGTCGGCAATTTCTTTTTCATTCTACTGATTAGTTGTATCCCAACATCTGAAATTAATTTGTCTCTCCATAAAATCTTGCCTTGAACATCTTTCGAATAATTCACTATTTAATAGATATGATAAGTACCCTAATTAGCTTGATGAACATCAGATTGGAGGAAGATAACGATAAGCTGATAGATTAAAGAAAATTTTTAGCCGAGAATATGAGCGATAACTTTTACATACTGACGGGATGGTGGAATAGTTCTTTGATAGCTACGGCTAACGAAAGTGCTAATGAATCTGAGCAAGGAACTTTTATCCTGGCTGGAGTGTTACTTAGCTTAGTTGTAATTTACTTTGCTAGTAAATTAGGAGGGGAGGTTTGTTCCCGCATCAATTTACCGCCAGTGTTAGGAGAATTAGTTGGCGGAGTGCTAGTGGGAATTTCGGCTTTCCACCTGTTGGTTTTTCCTGAAAGTAGCGCTGCCGAAAAATCCTTGATTATGTCAATTTTACAAAGTACCGCAGGATTGCCAACCGAAGCTGTGCCGTCTGTTTTTGCGACCCAAAGCGAAATAATCAGCGTCCTGTCGGAATTGGGGGTAATTATTCTCCTCTTTGAAATTGGCTTGGAGTCAGACCTCAAAGAATTAATTCGCGTAGGGCCTATGGCTGCTATAGTGGCGACAGTAGGGGTAGTTATGCCTTTTGTCATGGGGACTTTAGGTTTAATCTACATTTTTCATACTCCAGCTATCCCAGCAGTATTTGCAGGAGCAGCACTAACAGCGACCAGTATCGGAATTACGGCTAAAGTTCTGGCAGAATTAGGACAACTTAGTTCAGAGGAGGGGCAAATAATTATTGGCGCTGCGGTACTAGATGATATTTTAGGGATCGTTGTTTTGGCGGTAGTGGCAAGTCTGGTCAAAACAGGAGAAATTCAGGTGAATAATATTATTTACCTGGTTATTAGTGCTGCGGTTTTTTTAATCGGTTCAATCCTACTAGGTCGTCTAATTAGTCCATTAATCGTTGGATTAGTTAACGAAATGAAAACTCGTGGTCAAGTATTGTTAACTGGCTTAGTATTTGCCTTTATCTTGTCTTATATTGCTACGGTAATCAATTTGGAGGGAATTTTGGGCGCATTTGCTGCGGGATTGATTCTGGCAGAAACCGAGAAACGGAAAGAGTTGGAACAACAGATTATCCCTGTTGCCGACTTCTTTGTACCCATATTTTTTGTCTGTGTGGGGGCGAAAACCGACTTAAGTGTTCTCAATCCCACTGTACCGAGTAACCGAGAAGGATTAATTATTGCCACATTTTTAATTTTGGTTGCTATTCTAGGGAAAGTCATTACGGGATTCACCGTATTTGGCAATCCCGATCTTAACAAATTAGCGATCGGTGTTGGCATGATTCCCCGAGGAGAAGTTGGTTTGGTGTTTGCTGGTGTCGGCTCTGCTAGTGGAGCTTTATCTGAAGCTACTGAGGCTGCCATTATCGTGATGGTAATTGCAACTACCTTTGTTGCCCCTCCGCTATTACGCCTGGTGTTTAAAGAGACAGACACCATAGCTGAATCTGTGGACAAAGTTCAGGAATGACCACATAATTAGTCGAAGTTCATCATCGTATAAACATCTATGACTTCCTGTGTAATTAGTCTCAAGTAATCAATGAAACCAAATTGCTTCTTCTCACGTCTTGATCAATCAAACTTCAAGAATGGGTACTATAAAGTTCTAATGGAATTGACTGAGGATACTGTAAGGTTGGCATCAATAATTTGTCTGAGGCAGTTTGGCGTAATCATAGATTTTAATTGTGCCTCATTTGACGAGCAGCTTTGCTGGGATGTAAAGCTTTACCACCGTCAAATGGGATCAAGCTCCTTCTTTGGGGGAAATCGTCAAGAACACTGGCTAACCGTATCTAAAAATCAGTTACCTAATCTGTGTGAGGAGCAATAATTGTGAGATTTCACTGGCTACTATCTGGTTTTATAGGTGTTTTTCTGTTATGTTCCCCCGCTAAGGCAGGAAAAATTGTTTCGTGGGAGTTTGAACCACAGGACAATAATTTAGTTTTTGAAACCGACGAAGGGGTACAGCCCAAAGCTGAATTACTGAGCAACCCTACCCGACTGGTGATTGATTTGCCAGGAACAGTCTTGGGTCAAGAAACGGTCAAGGAAAGTTATCAAGGTCCAGTTAAGGGATTTCGCATTGGACAACCAGAATCTGATACTTCGCGGATTGTAGTGGAATTAGCTCCTGGCTATACTCTCGATGCCGACCAAATTGAGTTTGATGATATTTCGCCGACTCATTGGCAAGTGGAAATACCAGAGCCAGAGGTATCTCGCGTCGCTGCTACCAATCAAGATCCTGAAATATTAGAATTACCAGAAGTAGATCTTCCTACACAATTACCAGGATTAGAAACTGCTGCGGTCAATCCCGTCGATCCTGTTGAGCCTGTAAGTGCTGATACTTCTTCTGACACTCCTTCTAGTTCTCCTTATGTTAAAGCCACCAGTAATGGCTTTTTTATTGACATTGATGGTAATCGCAAAATAAAGATCGATTCAGAACGAGATGGCGATCGCCTTGATTTTTCCCTCGAAGGTATTACTCTGCCGGTCGATTTAGCCGATCAGTCGGTAGCTGTTAATCAATATGGTGTCGCCACAATTGATTTTGAACAGCAAGATGACCAGGCAGTTATGAGTATGGAGTTGACGGACGAAAGCCCTGATTGGATAGCCACTTTTAGCCGTATTAAAGGCTTATTGTTAGTGCCGAAGGGTGAACTTCCTAATTCTACCGCTGGTGTTGCTGATGCTCCCTTGGTAACAGCCGAATCTCAAGCACCTGAAGCAAAAGAGCTTAACTTGATTGAAGAAATCGAGTTGGTGGATGATACTCAACTCATGATCAATGGCGATCGCGAGCTATCGGCAGTAGTATCTCGTAAAAGCAACGGTATTTATCAAGTTATCCTTGACAATACCGAACTAGCAGAAGATTTTCAAGGACCAGAGCTACGGGCAGGGAGTCCAATCTCAGAATTAAAGGTGCGCCAAGAGAATACTCAAGTTGTCTTGGAAATTACTACTCGCTTGAGATATCGTTTAGGTCAGCTTAATACTAACGATAATGAGGTTGCTTTGCCGATTGAGGTGGGGGTCGATCCTCTACCTGAGAGTGATGCGCCTTTATTGCCTCCAGGATTTGCCAAAGTTCCCAAGGAAAGCACTATTGGGGAAACGCCCCTGCTGACGACAGATCGCCCTAGAGTCATTATTGATGCTGGTCATGGTGGTTATGATTCTGGTGCGATCGGTATCAATGGTCTTCGTGAGAAAGATGTAATTCTGCCCATTGCCTTAGATGTGGAAGAAATTTTAAGAAAACAGGACATTGATGTCGTGATGACTAGGGACAAGGATATTTTTATTAGCCTTGAGGGTCGAACCGACCTCGCCAATCGTGTTGATGCTGATCTGTTTGTTAGTATTCACGCCAACGCGATCAGCCTCAGTCGCCCTGATGTTAGTGGATTAGAGACTTACTATTATGATAGTGGTCGTCGTCTAGCAGAACTCATTCATTGGAGTGTTCTAAATGGAGTTGATATTGATGATCGCAGCATTAGAAGAGCTAGATTTTATGTCCTAAGACATTCTGCTATGCCGGCTGTGTTAGTAGAGGTAGGATTTGTCACGGGAGAAGTTGATGCTTCTCGTCTTAAAGATCCCGATCATCGTCGTCAGATGGCGGAAGCGATCGCCAGAGGGATTGTAGAGTATATTAAACAAAATAATCTTTAAGTTAAGTATTTTTACTCTAGTAGTTAATCTTGCCTAAGACCAAACTAACCATTTAATATGAAAAATTCACATCAGCGGATCGGGTTATTTGATAGCGGAGTCGGAGGATTGACGGTATTAAGAGAAATGTATCGTCAAATGCCTACTGAATCTCTTCTTTATGTCGCTGATTCGGCTCGTTTACCCTACGGAACGAGATCTCCGGAAGAAATTTTACTTTTTGCGCGCGAAATTCTCGATTGGATGTGCCGTCAAGATCTTAAAATGATTATTATGGCCTGCAATACCAGCTCGGCTTTGGCTTTAGAAGTTGTCAGAAAGGAATATGATATTCCCATCCTCGGCGTAATTCTCTCAGGAGCAAAAGCTGCTGTGATGCAAGGAGAAAGAATTGGAGTAATGGCTACTGCTGCTACCGCTAAAAGTCATGCTTATCGTCAGGCAATTCATGAAATTAAGCCTCAAGCTCATGTGTGGGAAGTTGCCTGTCCTATGTTTGTCAGTTTAATTGAACAAAATAAACTCTATACAGAGCAAACTAGACTAGTCGCTCAGGAATATTTGGCTCCTTTGCTAGAACAAGATATCGATACTTTGGTTTATGGCTGCACCCATTATCGCCATTTAGAGCCGATTATTCGCACTTTATTACCAGCTTCCGTGAAAGTAGTTGACCCAGCCGAACATATCGTAGTAGCAGCGGATAAAGAACTATCGTTGTTAGGATTACGGAACAATCATTTTTCCTTGCCAACTCGTTTTTGTGTTACTGGATCTCCTCAGCAGTTTGCGGATCTATCTCAGCAATGGTTAGGCTACTATCCACGCGTACAGAAGATTGAGGTTCAACAACTCGTTTCAGAAGTAATGGTATTAAATCCTCTAGAGTAGTTTGACGAGAGGAAATGCTGAAACGAATTCAGCTTATTCTATATCCGAAGGTGTCCCTAAAGGGATATGTTATGCCCTTGTCCTCAAGGACAAAGGCTTAAGCCGCATGTAGCTTCGCAAATGGTACACTTCGATATATCCTTTAGGACTCTCGTCGCGACTCAATCTTCAGATCTTCAGTTTAATGGGTTTTGATCCGCTGTTTAGAATTTACTCCGCTGCGAGAAATTGTGGTGGCGTTGTGGTTCTGAGCTTCCGCTACTTTCAGTAAGCCATAAACAATTGAGAGATAGACAATAGCAAAAAATAAGATGAAAACAGGTAAATTGCTCAAGTTCATCGTTAGTGTGGGCTTATTTAAATCAGCTTTTTTTTTATTAGGTAATTTGGGTGAAATGTCAGACAAACAATTTCTTTGTACCTGTGATTGAACTGCTTATCTCACGATCGCCTAATTAACTTAGGCAGTAAACAGTCAAATCTCAGGGAGAAATGAATAGACCCATGACGATCTTTACTTCGAGATACCTTAGTCTGAGCTAAAACATCCAAAAGATTGTCTGTACTTAGACTAGAGCTACTCTAAATTATTGATCGATTTTTAGTTCGGCAAGATAATGCCAAACTTTCCAGTAGGTGATTAGTTTTGGAATAGTTGTGTCCACTAAATCTGCCAATACGTTATTAGCGCGATCGCACTTTTCAGGACAAAACTTTCATTTTGCTAATACTCTCATTATTGAGAATAACACAAATATTTTAGATTAAATACTTGCTGAGTCTAGATTTAAGACTTGAATTTTTGATCGTTTTTAAGTTGGTAGTTGGTTATTAGGTGAGCTTCCCTTAAAATAAGTACAATATATGTAAAGTTTCTTAAATAAGTATTTGCCATACCTGGCTTAACAATGACATCTTCTACTACCTCGTTATTGACACCCGTTGAAAATGATCTGAATATTTTGACAGATAATCTCAAAAAACTGATTGGGGCGCGTCATCCAATTTTAGGGGCGGCTGCCGAACACTTGTTTGAGGCTGGGGGGAAAAGGATTAGACCAGCGATCGTTTTGTTGGCTTCGCGGGCGACAATGTCTGACCATGATCTGACAGAACGTCATCGTCGTTTAGCAGAAATCACAGAGATGATTCATACTGCAAGTTTAGTACATGATGATGTGGTAGACGAAGCAGATTTGCGTCGCAATGTGGAAACGGTTAATAGTTTGTTTGGCGATCGCATTGCTGTATTGGCAGGGGATTTTCTATTTGCTCAATCATCTTGGCTGTTAGCTAATTTAGATAATTTACAGGTAGTCAAACTTTTATCTGAGGTAATTAGAGATTTTGCCGAAGGAGAAATTATGCAAAGCATTAATCGCTTTGATATAGATGCTTCCATCGACTGCTACCTAGACAAAACCTATTATAAAACTGCGTCGTTAATGGCGAACAGTGCCAAAGCTGCTGCTGTATTGAGTGATGCTGGTTCTGACATTGAAGAAAACCTTTATAGCTATGGTCGCAATTTAGGTTTGGCTTTTCAAATTGTTGATGATATCCTCGATTTTACTGGTTCAACTGAAGTGTTAGGCAAGCCAGCAGGATTAGATTTAGCTAGCGGTAAATTAACTTCTCCTGTATTTTATGCTCTTCAACAAGAACCTTACTTAGAGATTTTAATTGAGCGGAAATTTGCGGAAGCAGAAGACCTCAATAAAGCTTTAGAATTAATCAGAAAAAGCAATGGTATTGAACAAGCTCGTCAATTAGCCAAGGATCTAGCTTATAAAGCCTCACAGAGTCTTAGCTGTCTTGCTCCTTCCAGTTCTAAAGATGCTCTTCACGAGTTGACCGATTATGCCGTGAGTCGTTTATATTAAGTCAAGTCTTAAATTATTAAGACAAATAAGCGCATCTAGTCAAAAGTAGTAATTGTAAGATGTTGGTCTGTAGACAGAGTAAAGTCAAAGCTCCTTTAAAAAGCAACTCTTGGTCAATTTTGGTAATTTTACTAAGCTTGGTTACTGTGGGTTGTGAAGACAACAAGTTTGTTCAATGCCAAGAGATTTTTCAAGTTGCTCAAGAAGTCAAAGACAATAATCGAGATGTTGGCAATGTCAATCAGCAGTTAGGTGAAATGAAGAGCTGGCTTGAAGCTGCCAATGAATTTAACCAAGCAGCGGATCGTCTGGCGCTACTGGAATTTAATCAAAGCGAATTAATTAAATATCAAAACCAGCTTGTCACTATCTATCGTATCTACTCTCAGGCTACTTATGATGCAGTAAGAGCTAGAGAAAATAAAAATTTATCTGCCTTAAAATTTTCTCGCCAGAATGCTATTAAAGCAGGAATAATACAGCAAAAGTTGATTCGAGAAATTAATACGTACTGTTTAAAAAATTAGGCAAGCTTTTTGAGCATAACAAAACTAACCATGGCGATCACCAAATTCAAAAGTTTCAGCAATAGTAATTGAACCAATACTAACAATGTTTAGTCTAAATATAAAGAACGTCTATATTCTAGATAATATGAGCAAAATGTTAGCTTGCGAACAGGCTAGTGCGATAGATGCAGAATCAGAAACAGGGTTGGCAACGGAACAAGAATTAATCTTCCTTTGTCAGCAAGGCGATCGCGAATGTTTTCGTTTGCTATATCAACGCTATCAACAGCGAGTACGCTCAACTTTATATCAACTTTGCGGTTCAGCTTCACTAGATGATTTGGTACAAGAGGTGTTTTTTAAGGTCTGGAAAGGACTGCCAAAACTAAAAACTGCCAAATATTTTTCTACTTGGCTTTATCGCATTAGCTGGAATGTAGCGACAGACCAACGGCGTAAATTAGCCAAAGGTCAGGAAAAAACTAGCTTCAATGAAAAAGTTTGGGAGAAAGAATTAGACAATACAAAGCTAACTAATACCGAACCAGCAATAGATTTGATGCAGTTACACTATCAGGACGTAGTCCAAAGAGGTTTGGATCATCTTAGTTTTGAGCATCGAGCAGTATTAGTCTTGCACGACTTAAAGGATTTACCGCAAAAGCAAGTTGCCGAAATTTTAAATGTGCCTGTAGGAACAGTTAAATCTCGGTTATTTCATGCCCGCAATTCTTTAAAGAAATTTCTCGAACAACAGGGAATATCTTTTTAAGATTTTTAAGATTTACTTAGTATTAGTTTAATTAGCAGCATCATGACTAACTTACACAAAGATCAGCAAAATAACCTCGTTAGCTTTCTGCGACATAATCAGCCCGTTCCCTCTAATCCTCGCGCCGATCTCGAACAGGATCTAATTGATTCTCTCGAACCACATCCTCAACATAGAAGACTTAGTTTCAAGGTAATCTGGACTATTCCAGTGACCATTACGTTACGCGTACCAGTAAAGCTAATCGCTACGGGATTTTTAGTTACTTCCGTTAGCCTCGGTGTGAAAACTCCTCGAACTGCCCTTGAGCCGAAAGATCTAGAAAACTTTTTAGTTAGCAATTGGTATGGGACTGTCGATAGTGACAAATATACAGCCAACGAAAAAACAGAAGCTTACTGGTTACTGCCCACTGCATCTAAATCACAGCCAGCTTTATCTGTTTTGGCACATTAAACACTTTAATTTTTAAATAAAATACATTTTATTTTTTTAAATTTATTAATGATTTTTCAAGCTTTAGTCCGACGACAGCGATACTTATTGACTCTATTAGCGATCGCTCTGTCAATTTTTTACAGCCTACCTGTCTTTGCTGATTATTCTTGGTCATTGTTTCAAAGTTATCGGTTTCCAACTGAAACCATCATTGCCGAACGCCCTGCTTCTGTAACACCCAAAAATCGAGCATTGAGTTTGTTTCAGCAGTTAGATCTGACCACACAACAGCAGCAGCAGATTAAACAGATTCATCTTCAATATCAACAAAAAATAATTAATCAAAAGCAGAGCATTACCAAATTACAACAGCAGCTATCAGACATGATGGTAGGGACAGAACCAATAGAGTCACTCAAAGCTAAAAATCGTCAGCTAAGTGCTTTACGTTCAAAAATGGAATCATTACACTTTGATAGTATGCTGGCTATTAGAGAAATATTGACTCCTCAGCAGCGGCAAAAGTTTCGCGAATTAGTTAAAAATTATGCCACTGTTAAATAGAGCTGAATTAATGTTTAACATCTTGAACATACCCATAATTTCTGTTTAAGTTGCCTAACGTAGTCGATTTTTTGAACAAAGTTCATGATTTACGTTTTCTTCTATAACGATAAAACTTACTTAGTTGGGCAGGAGAAATACCCAAGTAATAACCAGCAATCATCAGTTGATTAATCGCGGTAGTTTGCCACACTCCTAGCTTTTGCCACCGTCTTGCCGAAGTTGTGACCGCAGCAGGGGCGATCGCAATTTTACCTCTATTTTTTATTCGTTGAATAAATTCAAAGTCTTCCATAATCGGTAAATCAGCAAATCCACCAGCCTCTTGGAAAGTTTGTTTAAAGATAAAAAGTGCCTGATCGCCATAGGGTAGAGATAATAGATGCGATCGCACTTTTACCAGCATTTCCAGCCAACGTAAAGATATATCTGAACCATCAATCGCTAATTCAAACGCCCCTGCAATGACCTGGTTTTGGTTTAAAGTGTGGATTACTAGTTCGACAAAGTTTGGTGGTAGTTGAGTATCTGAATGAAGAAATAAGAGAATATCTGACTGAGCTAAATTAGCGCCTGCATTCATTTGTCCAGCCCTACCTTTGCCAGTCACAGTAATGACTTTAGCTGCGAAGGAAGCGATCTCAACTGTTTTATCTTGACTTCCACCATCGACAACAATAATTTCTATTTTTGAATACTGCGTTAACTGTGCCAAAGTTTGTCCAATGATCGCCCCTTCGTCAAGAACTGGGATAATAATGCTAATAATATATTGAGCCATATTTAATGAGGGACAATACTACTTTAAAACATAGATTCGGTCAAATCTTCAAGCATTTAAGCGAGATTATCTTAGTTTGCCTAATTTTGTTTGGGTTTAACTCAATTGCTGTTGCTGCTTCTTTATCAGAGCGCATTGAGCAATTTCCCCAGTGGACAAATAAACCCCCAATCAAACTTGCTAAAGGCGACTTAGAATATCCTGAGTGGATGGCGGGAACTTGGAATGTGACTAGTACCCTAATTGAACAAATTGCTCCCCTCGCGCCAAATATTGTCACGCCTGGATTTGAAGATAATCAGCAGTATCTGGATCGGGCGATCGCTTTTCAAGTTAGATTTGGTACAGAATATTACACTCCCCACCAAGAATTGCTATCCTTTTTTAAATCAAAGCAACCTATAGTAGTGGCAGATCGGGCGTTTAATGGTACTAAGATTGCTGAAGCATATTTGGGGAATGATAATGTCTATAAAGTAAAAATTGATCCTAATAACCCGAATCAGCAAATAACTTTTCTCAAAGGCGAACGTAAGCTAATTTCTAAAATAACAGGTAGAGGTCGAGAAATTCCTGAAGATCGTCAATTTATCGCCACAGAAGTTACCCAGCAGCTATTTAGATCTCCTGAAAGACTCTATCTTAACGAAGTAGAAACAACCTCTAGCTATCGGTTATTAGATGCTGGTAATATTAGCGCCGAACAAATGACGGCAATTTATCTTTCGCCTCAAGATCCTGATTATTTTACCGCAGGCGATCGCCCTGTTGCTTTATATCGCTATCATTTGACAATGAACAGTGAGCAATGAGCAACCTAGGACAGATAAGACTGAGCGGAAATTACTGAAGCTAGAGTCAATAAAATTCCCAGTAGAATTATTGCCCAAGTTTTGTAAGTACTAGAAGTACTGATTTTCTCGGTTAAGGATGATTGTTCTGCTAATTGCGATCGCAAGCTTTCGATCAACCCCTGTTGTTCATTGCCTTTTAAATCTAACAAGCCATTATTTTTCTCCTGTTCTTCTAGTTGTTGATTAAGCTGTTCAATTAGTTTAATGCGATCGCTTATTTGTATTTCTAATTCGCTACGTTTAGTCGTCTCTTGTCTCAAACTAGCAACCTGCTGTTCTTTTTGTGCTATTTCTTGCTTAAGCTGTTCTTTTGTTTGGTTAATTGCCTGTTCTGTGGCTGCAATCTGCTGCGACAATTCTGTTACCTGCTGCTCTTGCTGTATAACTTTATGTTGTAAGTCCTGATTAACTCTATTTTGTTCGTTAATCTGAACTTTTTGCTGATTCATCTGCTGTTCTAAATCAACAATTTGCCCTTGCTTATCATTGAGTTGTTTCTGGCTATTTTGATGATCTGCACGAAGACGATCTAGTTCTCCTTGCTGCTGTTGGATTTGCTCCCCAAATGTTCCTAGCTGTTGTTGAGCATCGGTCAATTGAATTTGCAGATTTTGACTACTATCAGATGCTTTAGATAGTTGACTTTGAACTTGCTCGCGATCGCTATTGAGACTATCAATCTGTCCCTGTTTGTCATCTAACTGTTGCTGTAGTTGAGCTAGTGCTGATTCTTTTTCGGCTAACTGGGTTTGAATTTGGCTGAGATTGTCTATTTCGCCTTGCTTTTCGGTTAACTGATTTTGTAGTTGAGTTAAAGCTGATTCTTTTTCGGCTAGCTGGGTTTGTGCTTGCTCGCGATCGCTATTGAGACTGTCAATCTGTCCCTGCTTGTCATCTAACTGTTGCTGTAGTTGAGCTAGTGCTGATTCTTTTTCGGCTAACTGGGTTTGAATTTGGCTGAGATTGTCTATTTCGCCTTGCTTTTCGGCTAACTGATTTTGTAGTTGAGTTAAAGCTGATTCTTTTTCGGCTAGCTGGGTTTGTGCCTGATCGCGATCGCTATTGAGACTGTCAATCTGTCCCTGCTTGTCATCTAACTGTTGCTGTAGTTGAGTTAAGGCTGATTCTTTTTCGGCTAGCTGGGTTTGTATAGCACTATCACTATCTTGCTGTGTAGATAACTGCTGCTCAAGCTCTCTAATTTTGGCTTCACTAGTTATCAAACTTTCTGCTGTAGTTTTTTGTCCTGCTTCTCGCTCTGCTAACTGCTGCTTGAGTTGATTTAATTCTTGATTAAATTGCGCTTCTAACTGCTCAATATTTTGTCTATCTTCGTTTGATTCTTGACCTTTTTGTGATTCTATCTGGGCGATCAATTTTTTGACTAATGCTTCTTGCTCTTCGGCGTATTTTTTTAATGCTTGATAGTTTGCCTTGTGTTCTTTAATTTTTTCCTTTAACTCAAGCAAAGCAGGAGATTTACCTTGCTCGCTCTCAGATGATTTTTCTATTTGTGGCTGATTATCGCTAGCTGCATTAGTGTCTAATACCTGAATTTTGGTAGCGATATTTTCAGGATCATCATTATTATCTGATTCAATAGAAATTGTTTTGGCTGCTATCTGACTGGCGATCGCTAAATTTCCTGTAACCAAGCTTTCTACAACCTCTGATTTAGATAGACCAGTAGATTCGACAATTTCACTGAGATTTTTTACCGCCTGGGGAGTTAGAGAAATTCCTACTTGCGACTTTTCTAGAAAACTTACTGTTTTACGAGGTCTGTTAGTAGATTGAGATTTTGTCGACTTGGTTTTTTTACGTGGCATATTTATCTAGTCTCCGAGGTCTAATTTAAACTTTAAACTTATTTCAACTGCACACACATGAACAAATGAACTTATACAGTTATTTTGACTTATTGTACGTCTAACAGGATTTAGTATTACACAGTTGCTTAAGTTGCTTAAATAGTCACTATTAGTAATCTTAAGTATTACTTAAACGGCTTTTATTTGAGAGAGAAATAATTATCATCAAATGATTTTTGGCGATTGGGCTTTGCCCAGGCTTCGCGATCGCCACTAGCAAGATTTATCGTCAAATCTGGTATAAAAGCCACCGTATTTAATCCAATACTGTTTTAATTCGTGGTGAGGAGTATGTAAACTAGCCTTCGCCTGATATAAGATTACTTGACGATGATTTCCAATCCAAACTTTACGGACAGGTTCAACGGAAATAAAAGTTCCACCTAAGCCTTGGACGCATTCTTCAAACCTCTCAATTGTGGAATACTCTAAAGTTTCAAGAATGAAAAAATTACCCGAACAAATTAAATGACGACTTCTAATCCAAGCTTGCATTTTTTTGCGAGCTACTGGTGGTAGCATACCTCTTACTGTTAGCTCCGATGTAATAATCATTTTTATTGATTAACTTATTGGCATTTTTAATTGAATATTTACCTGTTCTCGCCTATTTCAGGTAATTCATGAGCAAAACTTTCTTTCTTGGTAAACTTTAATGGTCCTATTGCCGAACCCCAAATCTGCTCGTGACTGTTTAGATCCATACCTCGATCCCAACTGATCCAAGTAGTTTCCGTCAGTTCAACGCTACTAATGAGATAAGTATTTACGCCTTTGCGGTGAATCAGACATTTATTTCCAGGTTCTACACTACCGCGAAAGATTCCTCCCTCCTTGCGAAACACCATCGAACAGTTATAGCGACGTTCAATGGAGTTTGGGGGAATAGTTAGCAAAATATCGCGATTATGACCCGAACCTGCATAATTTTCTGCATCTTGAATACTATAGTTTTCAATATAAATATCATCTCCCCGATCTATGAGGCGATGAACTCCTTGACGGTAAGGATTCCAGAGATTGTAATCGTATACCTGCTCAGAATAAAAGCCAATGCCTGAAAAAAAATCCCAGGGCAGGGGACGGAAAAAAATCCGAATATGAGCATAATTCTGAGGATCGGCATCAGACTGTTGACGGTTAGAAAAATCTCCCGACATGAGACGAGCTAGCTCATGAAGCAAGTTATTGTCTTGTGCTGAATGATTTTCTCTGGTCAACATTTTCTTGTATTTAATTTACTGGTTATAAAGTTTTTAAAGCAAAAAATTATTTAAAAAAGATCTTTCTTAGAGATTCGCAGATCAATCAAAGCAGTTTTAGTCGTTCGTACTAATACTTTTAAGCTGTGTTTAATATTGCCACCTAGCATTTATTCTCAGCCAGATTGAATTACTCATCAGCCAAATTTAAAACACGAATCTCAGAAGAGAAAGAAGCTGTGGTAACTCCTTTGCCGTCTCCTGTTTTAATCAAAGATACTCGAAACCGCAAGTTTGGCGTGGCAAACCAAATTTTTTCTTCAGCAGTTGCTCGCTCGTATTGAGTATGTAGCACAAAAGAACCATCTTCGATCAGTTGATATTCTCCGATCGCCGCCACGGTTTCCGCATATCCTTGTTCTCTCAATAGTCTTCCCTGAGTTGGGTTGTCTAGATCTGGAACAGGAACTAACACCGTCGAGCCAGCCAAGATTTCGTCTTCATCCCAATCAGATTCTCCCTCCCAAGTCATGTAAAAAGGACTAGTAACTAGATGGGGATCTATTTGGTTTGCTTTACACAAAGCAATTACTCTCTCGTCGTCGTTTTCTAGAGGCAAAATTTCAATTTGGGAAGTAACTTCTTCAAAGTGGTGAAATGCTAGATGATGTGCGCTACGTTGCGATCGCCACTTGCCCAAAGAACGTTCGACAAATTCATCAATGTTCATGGATTTTTCGCTTTAGAAGTATTTAGCTAAAAAAGTTTTAATTAATTTTTATTTTATGGGAACTGTTATGGTTCAGTTTGACTAATTCCTAGCAGCATCCTTGGATACCGCTAGAAAATTAAGTGATGACTAATTGATAGTTAAAGATTGACTTCAACCATCAAATTTTAAACTTACTTGCGGTTGCGGTTCTTTCTCCCGCCAGAACTTTTTTCAGGTTTTTCCTGATGTTCTGTTTCTGCCTCAGCAGGCGTAGCAGGTGCAGCTTCAATTTTACTATTGCCCAAAGAGATACCTGCTACTTTACCTCCCATGCGGTTAATACTTTGAATAGTCTGAGACATTCGACTATAAGGCACTTTCACCGTATAGTTACTAGTCCGCATTACATCTTGACGACAAACCCCAGTGACATCTATAGAGATCGTGCGATTGCCATAGGTACTAATGTTAGTATCTCCAGTAGTAATCATTCCTGACATATTCTAAATTTCCTCCTTTTTGCTGGGGAAAAATTTAGCTCCTCCCCCAATGTATTCACTGTGCTGGACTAATAGCCGATGGCTATCCTAAACTTCATTAATACTGAGAATTTTTGCCCCAGTCCGATGTAAGTTTTTGATTTTGGCGTTTAACTGCTCGTAATTAACCTCATAGGTTTGGTTACTAAGGCGGTTAATCGAGCCAATACTAGCTTTAGTCGCCTTAATGCGGAAGCGTTTGTTGTTGCTACCAGGAGTACCACCAGAACTCTTTTTAGGAAAGACAATTGCAGTCGGCTTATTGGCAGCTAAATCAGAGATTAACGTTGCTTTATTGGTAACACTATCACTACTAGCGTAGCCATTATATAAAGCGTAGGTGCGATTAAAACCAACATTCAAGATAGTGCGCTGATTGCTCTCTGTACGAGGGCAAGGAATAGTGTTTTCGCCATAAGCATTTAAGTATTCATCACTATCGATGTATGAATCAATTTCTGCTTCGTAACCCAAATTGTTATAAATCTGTACGTGCTTAGAAATTTCTGCTTGATCTAAAGGTGCACGCCCTAAAAAGTGCTTACAGTTCATTTCAATAAAACGATACTGTGAACAGGTTTCAAAAAATAAAGAGCGATATAGCTCAGATTGTCCAATCGCTCTAACAAAACCGCGTACAGTCAGATCGCCATTCCTAAATAGAGACTCGGCTGTTTCTAAAGTTTCTCCCTCTAGCAAATAGGCGTTGCCCAATACTTGTTTGTAAGCTTGACGAATAATGATATTAAAATCTTGGTTTGGTTGACGTTCTCGTAGTTCAACTGGATCTAAATCCGTTACCCAAAATGACATGATTGTACTCCTGAATATGATTATCTACTAGCTAAAAGACGTTTAAATCTCAGTAATACTGACGATTTTTGCTCCAGTGCGGTTAATGCGCTGAATCTGGGGAGTCATGCGATCGCCTGGTACGATATACTCTGTGTTACTAAGACGGCGAGGACTATCAAATTTAGCGCCTCTGACGACGATTTTAAATCTTTTAGCCGTAGCATCTGGAGAAGGAGACATCCGTCCATTAGCGGTTACACTCTTGGCAGCAATAGCACTATTGGTAGCTACGCTATCTACTAAACGAGAATTTTTCTTGGCACTATCAACTCCTGCAATCCCTTGAAGCAAAGAAAGAGTACGATTGTAGTTTACCTGCTTTTGACCTACTGTGCTAGTAGCACCAGTATAGAAAGGAATAATGTTTTCACCGAATTTTTCACTATATTCGACACTATCAATATAAGAATCGATTTCCGCATCATAACCTTCGTTCACACAGCGTTGAATATGTTCTGAAAGTTCTGCTTGATCCGCTGGAGCACGTCCCAACAAGTGCTTGAAGTTTAACTCCACAAAACGATAGGGCGCACAGCTTTCAAAATAACGAGCGCGATAAAAATTTGATTTTGCTACAGCCCGTACAAATTCCCTCAGACTGATGCTGCCATTACAAAACTGTGACTCAGCATTGACTAAGCGCTCACTTTCCATGACGTGAGGGTTACCCAACACTTGTTTATAGACTGCGCGAATAGCGATCGCCTTGTCATCAGCGTTGCTATTGCTTTGGACTTCAAAGGGAGCATCAATTACTGCTACCATGTTAAATTTCTCCTGAATAAATATTGATTTATCAAATTGCCCCACCCTAAAAAAACTAAAACTACTCAAAAGCTTTAGCCTTTAAGGGCAGTGATGGTTAATAGGCTTCAAGCAGCTAGTTTACAGGTGTAATACTAGCGATTTTGCCACCTTGTTTATGAATACGTTGGTATTCTTGGGACAGCTGCTCGTAAGGCACTAAATATACCTTGTTACTACGACGGAACTTAGATACGCGGTTAACGGCACGGGAAGAATAACCAGTTACTTCGATACGGTATACTTTGCCGTTTTCTCCTGCACCAGAACCCTGACGAGTGCGCGCACCCAAAGCAGGTTCTTGGAAAGACCAACCATCACCAACAGCACCACCAGAAGGAGGAATTACTGCCAGAGGAGTACCTTGAATTATATTTTTGTTTAATACAGGAGTCTTGCCTGATAAACTGCCTTTGAAATCGCTGGAAGAAGCACCACGCGCCAAAGCAAACATATGAGTGAATTCCACCATAGTTTGACCAGGACGACTCTTATAGCCACGATAAAATGGCACAAAGTTTTCGCCATAGGCTTCTTGATATTCGTCACTATCAAGATAAGAATCAATTTCGGCTTCCCAACCACCTTCATCCAAAATGGCGCTATGAGCTTTCATTTCATCATAGCCATTGGGCGCACGACCAAGGAAATGCTTAAAGTTTAGTTCTATAAAGCGATAGCGAGGGCAAGTTTCAAAGAAACGAGAAATGTAAGCATTAGACTTGCCGATTTCTCTAACAAATTCTCTGACGCTTAGTTGTCCTAGTCTAAACTGAGACTCAGGAACAGTCGCTCTTTCGCTTTCCATAATGTAAGCGTTGCCGAGTACCTGTCTGTAGACAGCGCGGATGATGCTCTCTACTTCTTCTTCTGAACGACCAGGTATGTATTCAAAAGGAGGGGTATCTTCAAATAAGCCGACACCTAATTCAGATGCTGGTCCAAATGTCATTTAATAAATCTCCTTGATTTAGGAATTAATTTTTTTTACACGATGTATTGTTTTAGTATGCCCTAAGTATTGCTAGATTTAGATCTAGCTAAACATTAGGCTGTAATAGTTTAATACAAACGCTTAAGGGTGAGTTTTATGTAGATACACAAACTCGACAAGCAGATCTAAGCTCAGATATTTTTATCTACTGCTCGTTCAATGCTCATCACAGCTTCATTTCCTGAATATGGGAAATAAACTTTTTTGGCTAACTGAGCAAAAGCAAAGTAGGAAAATATCAAACAACTTAATCTTTAATATTTCATTACTCAACAGGTACTCAAGTCGTTGTACGCCAATTTATTTAATTACAAATATCTTGGGATAGAGTCTTTTTCTCAAGAGTTCTAGCACCATAATATTAAGACACCGTATAATACAGCGTAATTTTAAAAGGTGTTCGACCTAAATCTCAAATCTTAAACATAAGTCTTCAAGACAAATTTTCAAGACAAAGTATAAATCGACCTTTTTTCACACCTAGCATGTGTAAATCTCAGCCTAATTCAATTAATATGAATCGGGAGTGAGGTTTACAGTCTATTTATACAATGCTGCTAGAACCGATCCTATCAAGTTTTGTAAAACTTAATGAGAACTTGATAAACAATTGTTAAGCAATAAGCAGAGTATTTAACAAATTTCAGCTTTAAATTAGTTGAGAATCTTTTGTTCTACGCCAAAGCCAGCCAAAAGGACGTTTTCAAGCGGTTGTCCTTCACTAGGCTTGGCATAATTAAGAATTTGTCGAATACGTAAAGTAGGGTTAGTAAGAGTAATAGAGTCAACGGAAACCACACGGGTATAGTTGGTGGTCATTAATAATTCTCTGGTTTTTGGATCGAAGCTGAAATGAGAAACGATTGGTCGATCTTCTTCGTAAGCGCGATCGCGCAAATAATCTCCTTCTAGCAACATATTTGTCTCCGACTTGGGGACAAACATCAGATTAAGATTCTGTTTTTTCTCTTCCCCTTTTTCCGAAATCGTATAGAAACCCAAGTTAAACCCTGGTAAACTCTCTAGATTATCTAGCTGGTCGTAAGCATTATCAAGAAGTACCTTACTTTTTTGTTCACTGGTTAACGGCTGCACTTCAAAAGTAGTTTGCGATCGCTCAATTTCTTGATAAGCTAGATAATGATAAGTGCGATCGGACTGCCAATTACCAATGCAGTCAGCAAAAAATTGTTCAAATACGATGGTGTTCATTAGTTAGTTAGTTAAAAAAGACTAAGCCTTGAGAAATTCAATTTTAAAAATGCGCTCGCCAGATTTACCAGCGGTCAGATTATGCCAATTAATCTCAGCCAGGAATGCTTCTGCTGCCAAAGTTTCCACCACATCAACCCCCCATTCACCAGTTTGTAAAGAAGTGGGGGATGTGCTAGCAACGGGAGTAGCTTTTTTGCCTCCTAAAATTAAAGTATCGATCGCCACGGTCGAGTCAAGCTGTTGACTTTTTCGTTTGTTGGTGAGGATCTCCCCGCACATCTGACCAATCTCTTGCGGTTCAAATTTATCTACAGGGAATAGTATTTCCACGACCCAATGAGGATTTTCAATTAAGCTACAGTTAATATTCTCTTTGCCTTGTAGTCCATCAATAAATATTTGGGTAAACTCTTCTCTGTTTAACGTAGGCAGTTCATGATTGTGTAGATTGAAATTGTGCGAGAGTAACATTCTCCCCATAGATTGAGCGCTCACAATATTTAAGTATTTCTAAATCAAAGGCTATCTTCCAACATAACAGAGACGCGATCGCATTTTCTATCTAACCAAAGTTAGGTCTTGATCAAGGTTGAGGTTTTTCATCAATTTAACTCTTAACTTTTGACTTTTATCGTTGTGTTAATCATACTCAGGTATATTTGAGTATCCATCTGCCACTACTGATAAAGTTTATGTTTAAGTCTATTACTCACGTGATCTATGACATGGATGGATTGCTGTTAGACACAGAATCATTACATGAACAAGTCAATAGCGAAGTGGTTAATCGTTATGGCAAGACTTTTGATCGGTCAGCCAAAATGGCGATCGCTGGAAGACCGACTTTAGATTCAGCAAGGATTTTAGTCGATCTACTTCAGCTTCCCCTGACGGCAACGGAGTATTTAGTAGAACGTAACAAGCTGCTTTATCCCCTATATAGCAGTGCCAAAGTTTTACCAGGAACAGTTGAACTAATCCAGCATCTAGCTAATCATCATATTCCCCAGGCGATCGCTTCTAGTTCTTCTCGCCATCATTTTGAGATGAAAACTATCAATCATCAGCAATGGTTGAAGCTATTTGAAATTACTACTTTAGGGGATGATCCTGAGATTGAGTTGGGAAAACCAGCACCAGATATATTTTTACTAGCAGCCAAAAGATTAAAAGCTAATCCAGAACAGTGTTTAGTGTTTGAAGACTCGGTGGCGGGAATGCAGGCAGCGATCGCCGCAGGCATGTCTGTAGTGGTAATTCCCGATGCTGTCTTTGATTTTCGGTTGTTTGAAGCAGCAGATCAGATACTTGGATCGATGACTAAGTTTGACCCGCAAGACTGGGGTTTACCAGGGTATGAAGCAATTACTCAGGATTAAATTAAAATATTTGATGTTTTTGAACTTGAAAAAACTTGAGCAAAAGATCGGCACAAGATCTGTTTACAATTAGTAAAGTTAGCTACTCCTTTAAAAAATATTTTATCGATCTCTAATGACTTTGATTCGTATCCCTCAATCGTGGTCAATATCAGAAAATCAAATTACTCCCCCAAGACTTTACTACAATCGCCGTAGCTTTATTAAAACTCTAATTGGTGCTGGTATCGGTGCTAGTCTGTTACCTCTGACTGGATGTCAGGGTAGCACATCAGGAATTGGCAAATCTGCCTCGGCGGTAGAGTTGGAAAAAAGTATTAACTTGCCAAAGATCGACTCATTTACTAAAAATCCTGATTTTCAGCAGGTAGATAGACCGATTGTCGCAGAAAAGGTCGCCGCACAATACAACAATTTCTATGAATTTGGTGGAACCAAGAAAATTTGGCTAGATGCCCAAAAGCTGCCTACAGAAAACTGGAAAGTAGAGGTGGCGGGGTTAATTAAGAATCCTCAAACTTATGATCTGGATGATTTAAAACGAAAATTTCCTCAAGAAGAAAGAGTCTACCGTTTCCGCTGTGTGGAAGCTTGGTCAATGGTCTTACCTTGGATTGGATTCCCAATGAAGGCTTTATTAGCAGACGTTGAACCCACTGCTAAGGCAAAGTTTGTTAGTTTTACCTCATTCTACGATCCAGAGATCACTAAAGGTCCTGGTTTCCATCTTGGCTCATTACCTTGGCCCTATACGGAAGGATTACGCATTGAAGAAATGGCTAACGATTTAGCTTTCTTTGCCACGGGTATTTTTGGTCACGATTTACCTAAACAACACGGCGCACCGTTACGCATGGTAACACCTTGGAAATATGGTTTTAAAGGAGCAAAATCGATTGTTCAAATTGAATTTTTAGCAGAACAACCTGCCACATACTGGAATACCCTAGACCCTAACGAATATAAGTTTGAGGCTAACGTCAATCCTGATGTACCTCATCCTCGATGGTCACAGGCAACAGAGAAGTTTATTAGCACAGGGCCTGGATTATCTTGGGAAATTAAGGAAACATTGCCCTACAACGGTTATGGAGAATATGTAAGCCAGTTATATAGAGCGTAAGTTCCATGAGTCGTCTTCAGCCAATAGAGTTTATACTAAATCTGTTTAATCTGCTCTTATTTTATGTTTGTTATGTTTGCCCAAAAGCAACAGTTAGCGTTTTTGTAAAATTGCTTTCATAACTGCTTTTGACTGTTCAATTTCTGCCGAAGAGGGTGCTGTTTGCTGCCAACTAGAGCGCTGATTTAAATTTTCAATCCATTTGGTTACTTTAGGATATGTTTTTAAACTAATTCCGAGATTAGGAATTGCGGCAACTGCTGTTCCTGCCACGATATCGGCATAAGTTAATTGTTCTTGAATCAAATAAAGTTGATCTTCGATGAGACTGTCTTCAAAATATTGCAATACTGTTGCCATACTTTGTTCAGCTTGTTTGATTTTCTGCTCTTCAACTGTTAAATCGAGCATTTGTTTCATCAACACAATAGAAGCAGGAGGCAGTTCATTAACGGTTACTAATTCAATCATACGTACCTTAGCTATATCCTCAGCATTGGTAGGCATGAAAGAAGGATCAGAATATTTAGCTTCGAGATAATCTAAAATTGCCAAAGACTCGAAAATTTTAAAGTCTCGATCTATTAATACGGGAATATGATGAAAAGGATTAAGCTGCAAAAAATCTGGTTTAAATTGATCGCCGTTGAGTTTCAATAATACTGGTTCAAACTCTAGATTTTTTTCTAAAAGAGTTACCCAAACTCGACGAGCATTGATTGAAAGACGCGAATAGTAAAATTTCAGCATGATTAAAACCTCTCAAAGAATTGACAATCCAGTCTAGATAAAAAAAAGAAAAGAGTGGCTATAGTTGACCACTCTTATACATATTAAATCCAGTTATATTTATCTGGTCTGATCTTGTTAGGTATTTTTAAACCTATACAGAGACAGTTGTTTTGTTGCTAGTAGACAGTTCGCCTTTAGCATATTTAGCAGCATAGTCATCCAAGGAAACTTGCTTGATTTTGCCAGCATTTCCAGCAGTACCAAACGCTTCATAACGTCTGAGACAGACAGTTTTCATGTATGCAATGGAAGGCTTGAGGAAGTGGCGGGGGTCAAAATTGGAAGGATCTTTGAAAGCTGCTTCACGAATAGCAGCAGTAATAGCCAAACGGTTGTCAGTATCGATGTTAACTTTACGTACACCACTCTTGATTCCTTTTTGAATCTCTTCTACAGGTACACCATAAGTTTCGGGGATTTTACCACCATTGGCATTAATAATGTCGATCCACTCTTGAGGTACGGAAGATGAACCGTGCATTACCAAGTGAACGTTAGGTAAACGACGGTGAATTTCTTCAATTCTGCTGATCGCGAGGATTTCGCCAGTAGGTTTGCGAGTAAACTTGTACGCACCATGGCTAGTACCGATCGCCACTGCTAAAGCGTCTACCTGAGTGCGTTCTACGAATTCTACTGCTTCATCAGGATCGGTCAATAGTTGGTCTTTGCTTAAAGCACCTTCAAAACCGTGTCCATCTTCAGCTTCACCTTTACCAGTTTCTAATGAACCTAAACAACCTAGTTCACCTTCAACAGAAGCACCAACGGAGTGAGCTACTTTAACAACTTCTGCGGTAACATTAACGTTGTACTCAAAGCTAGCAGGAGTTTTGGCATCTGCTTCTAAAGAACCATCCATCATAACGCTAGTAAAGCCGTTGCGAATTGCCGAATAGCAAGTTGCTGGACTATTACCATGATCTTGGTGCATAGCTATGGGAAGATGGGGATAGCTTTCTGCTGCTGCCATAACTAAGTGACGCAGGAAATTTTCGCCAGCATACTGACGCGCACCACGAGAAGCTTGCAAAATGACAGGACTGTCAGCTTCATTTGCAGCTTCCATAATGGAGATAATTTGCTCCATGTTGTTGACGTTGTAAGCAGGAATACCGTAGTTATTTTCAGCAGCGTGTTCTAAAAGCAAACGCATTGGGACGAGCGCCATATATATTCTCCCTAATTTATATTCTTGTCAAATAGATAAGTTTTTAAGAAATTTAAACTTCTTACTTGTCAATCTTAAGATATTTTTTACATCTAGACTAATATAATTTGCTAATGACCTCAAAATAACTTTTGGTTATAGCTAGTTTTCCACTGAGAATTTGGCAGAGAAATTTATGTGGTAATAGTTATTCTTGGTTTGCTTCTAAAAGCTTGAGGCTATTGATGCAAATAGAATTATCGCTTTGAACTTTGATAATTCCTTGACGGCGCAATTTTCCCATCAGCCTAGTTACCGTAACTCTAGTTGAGCCGATCGCACTGCCGATTTGAGCATGGGTTAAGCTATAGGGCAGACAGCAATATTCTTGTTGTTCTACGCCATATTCTTCGAGTAGAAGAGTGAGGAAACTGGTGAGGCGATCGATTGTTTTTCTCTGCCCCAAAGCACTCAGCCAAAGTAATTTACGCTGGTGTTGATAACGAAAAACTTCGTATAGCTGTTGCCGAAAACCAGGCCAGTTTTTGAGATCCTGCCAATATAGCCAAGCAATGTGAGTTTCATCCACATGAGCATAAGCCTGAATCTGAAAACTAGATTGAGTCACAATTTCAAAGGGTTTTTCTGCCCCTACAAAACCCAAAAATGATTCTTCCAAAAGATCTAATTCTGCTTGGGCCAAATTTATCTCAAGCATTTCTGGGGTTACATTTTTAGTTTGACTTACCAAACGCACAGCACCTTGATTAACTAGGTAAATTAGCTGAGGGCGAGCAGGTATTTGTTCATCCTTGTGAAAAATGCGATCGCGATAATGAGTTTGCGCCCAGTCAATGATATTTTGCCAGGTAAAGCTGGTTTTAGATTCCTCGGACGAGTTTTCGGCAGGTTGCATAGTGAAAGGCAAAATAAACTTAATGCATATTTGATTTTACATGGACAGCAATGTATCAAAAAAAACAAATTCACATAACTTTTTTAAACTACGATTTAATCAGAAAAAACTAGGTATTTCTGTCAAGAATCTATTAAAACAAGAACTACTGTTAATTTTAGATTTATATCAACAAAAGCTGAATGTAAAAATTGAACCAAAGTTACTGACAAATCTACTAGAAGTTAAAGTTGAGGTTTTTCCTGGAAAAAGTAGCCCAACATCTTGGAGAAATTACTGCTTGAGAACCAACAGTAGTGATTTAGCGAAAGTGCAGTATCTGCCAATTATTTATAGTTGTCCTCTTGGTATGTCTTTGGCAGCAAATTTACAGCAGTCGCCTCAAACAATTATGGAACAACTAGCCTGTTTACTAACTTCAAAAGACGATCCTGATTTAGAGCGCAGGCAGCTATTAACAGAAATAGTTTCCTCTGGTTGGATTAACTTTTATCTAGATGCTAGGTTTATTGCTGATTGGTTAGGGCGATCGCTTTGCTGGAGTCAAAATAACGGAATTAATCAACCACAATTAACTGCTAGAGCAATTTATACTCTAGATACTACCCCAACTAAATTATTTCCTGCTCAATATATTCATGCTCGTTGCTGTAGCTTGCTACGTTTGGGAGCAAGAGAAAACCTGATTACCTTAGCAGATAACCAAGCACAAATTACACAACCAGAATCAATTCCCTGGTTAGATCGAGAACATAACTTATGGCTTTCTGAGATAGCCGAATATAATTTACTCCAACAGTTAATGACTATATCCGACTCGTGGGTAGACAACAGTGATTGCCGTTGGTCAAAACTAGCTTTAAACTTAAGCCAAAACACAGCAATTTTTCTAGCGGATTGCCGCTTTCTGGGAGAGGTTAAACAAAAATATCCCCAAAAAGCGATCGCTCGTCTGGGGTTAATTGTTCTAGTTCAATTTTGGTTAGAGAAGATCCTGGTAGAAAAATTAGGAGTAGCAGCACCAAGGGAATTATAAAATCAAAGATAAATATAGCCATGATCAATGCCGAACCTGCCGTCAGCGTAATTATTCCTGCTTATAATTGCGCTCAATATATTGTTCAGGCGGTTGAAAGCGTCTTCCAACAAGAAGACTGTAGTTATGAAATTATTATTATTGACGATGGTTCTACAGATGCCACCGAGGCAGTATTAAAACCTTATCGCGATCGCTTACGCTATGTAAAACAAAAAAATCAGGGAGTAGCAGCAGCTCGTAATCACGGAATTGCGATCGCCAAAGCTAATTTTATTGCCTTTTTAGATGCGGATGATTATTTTTTACCAGGAAAGCTAGCTCTTCAGGCAGAAATGCTGCTTAAACGACCAGATTTAGGCATAATTCATAGTGGCTGGCAGCGAGTCGATCATCAAGGCAATAAACTACTAAATGTACGCCCTTGGGTACAAATTCCAGAATTAAATCTTGCCAACTGGTTACGCTGGAAGCCTGTATTGCCTAGCGCCATGATGTTTCGTCGAGAATGGTTGCAGTATGTGGGGGGATTTGATGCTCGGTTTCCTCCCGCAGAAGATACCAATTTAGTTCTCAAGCTTGCTTTAAAAGGCTGTAAAACTGCTTGGCTAAAACAAATAACCGTTTGCTATCGTCAGCACGAATCTAGCGCTATGCACAAAGGTTTACCTCAAGCTCGCTCCCTAGTAGCGGTGACCAATGATTTTTTTAGTCAGCCTAATTTACCACCAGAAGTTAGATTAATGGAACATTCTGTGCGTCACGGTACCTTAGTCTGGATTGCTTGGTATCTTCATTACACAGGACATCAAGTAGAAACTATGGAATATCTTCGACAAGCCTGGAATTATCGGTTTAATTCGGGTGCTGAAACTTTAATTACCTGGATCGAAAGTTTTGCTGATTTTGCTCATAACTGGGGAGTTGAGTTTGATGCCATCAGCTTAACTAGTTCGCCAGAATGGCAGGAACTTACTAAGTCGTTGCTCCCAACTCCAGAAAAACAACTCTAAGTTAAATTAACGTTGACGGTCACTATCAACTGTCCAACAGTTTTAGACAATATTTGCTATATGATGAAAACTATTGTGACTTCAGGATGACTTTTCTCCAATCATTGTGTTGATGCAGCTAAGTTTTATAATTTTAATTCAAATCGATAATCAAAAACTGTATATTTTGCTATGACTATTGCTCGTACAATCTGTATCGGGTTTTTGGCTGTGATTACAATTGGCACCATACTGCTGATGATGCCATTTACCACAAATTCAGACACTTTGAATTGGCAAGGTTTAGTCGTGGCTTTGTTCACCTCTACTTCCGCCGTCTGCGTAACTGGTTTAGCGGTAGTGGATACGGGAACTTATTTTTCTTTTTGGGGACAGTTGGTTATTGCCCTCTTAGCCCAAGTTGGTGGTTTTGGCTATATGACTAGCACCACGTTTTTAATTTTACTTTTGGGGAGAAAGTTTGATTTAAGACAAAAATTTGCCATTCAAGAATCTTTTGATCGTCCATTTTTACAGGGCAGCAGCAATTTGATGAAATCGATCATTGCGACTACAATGCTCTTTGAGATTACTGGCATCTTTTTATTATTGCTCGCCTTTGTTCCTCAACAAGGTTGGTCAAAAGGACTATGGTATGCCACTTTCCACAGCATCAGCGCCTGGAACAATGCTGGGTTTAGTTTGTTCTCCGATAACTTAATTAGTTATCATTCCAGCTGGATAGTTAACTCAGTTATTTCTGGTTTGATTATCTTCGGCGGTATTGGCTATCAGGTCATTATCGAGATGTATCTGTGGACTGTTAGCAGGATTAAAGGCAAGGCTGAAAGATTTTGTTTTTCCCTTAATTTTAAAGTAGTAGTAACTACGACTATCTTACTGCTCTTAACAGGAACAGTGGCGTTTTTCTTGACCGAATTGAATAATCCTCAAACTTTGGCAGCCTTTAGTTTTAAGGACAAATTCTTGGCAGCCTGGTTTCAGTCTGTGACGACAAGAACTGCTGGATTTAATACCATTGATGTTGGCAAAATGACTACTGCGGGCTTATTTATTACTATGGGTTTAATGTTTATTGGTGCTAGCCCTAGCGGGACAGGAGGCGGCATCAAAACCACCACCTTTAGGATTATGTACAACACCACTAAATCGGTTTTACAGGGCAAAAATCAGGTGATTATCTATCAGCGAGAAGTTCCCAGCACTTTGATTCTTAAAGCGATCGCCGTAGTTTTTGGCACAGCAGCCTCAATTGTCTTAATTACTATCTTAATTTCTTCTCTAGAGGCTAATTCTCAGCTACTACCTGTGTTGTTTGAAGTAGTTTCTGCTTTTGGCACCGTAGGATTATCTACAGGCATCACTAGTAGTTTAAGCGTTGCCTCTAAACTTCTCATTGTTTTGGCAATGTATATCGGTCGAGTTAATATTCTGCTTCTAATTGCTGCTTTGATTGGCGATCCTAGCCCCAGTGGCTTGCATTATCCAGAAGAAAATTTGCTTGTAGGTTAGGCTAAAGCAGCGAAATAGTTCGGCTGGATATTTAAATTTAATATTTTATTGGTTTTAAGTGTTAGACAGAGTAATTTTCCCTAATCCAAAACTTAATAGTTGACCCAACTGTGATATAAGTATTAAGGATTGTAAAAAAAGCAATATTCTTAAAATTTTTGGTTCAGTTGCGGACAAGTTAGCTGTTACTGTCAAAAATCGGCTAATTGCTCATTCCCATGATGAATTTCGTGAGGAATCTGATCTTCATGCCTATAAGTAAAACGCTCTTTAACAACATTTTATTGGGCAGTATTTTGCACAAGCCCCTCTAGATAATATTTAAATCGTCCAACAAGTTTTATGACAGCAGTATTTCGTCAAAGTCCAGAATCTCCTCAATCCCCAAATTTGTCTGAAGACATAAAGCTTAGAGACATCATCAATACCTTACCTAAAGAAGTTTTTGTTAAAAACTCCCGCAAGGCTTGGACAAAGGTAGTCATCAATGTTATTTGCGTAATTTTGGGCTATTGGTTAGTTGCAGTATCGCCTTGGTATTTATTACCTATTGCTTGGATATTTTTAGGTACTAGTTTACAAGGTTTTTTTGTGATTGCTCATGATTGTGGTCATCGCTCTTTCTCCAATCGTATTTGGGTGAATGATCTGGTTGGGCATATTATGACCTTGCCAATTATTTATCCCTATCATGCTTGGCGCATTTTACACAATCATCATCATAAGCATACAAATAAGCTAGA
The DNA here is from genome assembly GCF_003003995.1 of Pleurocapsa sp. CCALA 161. Lineage (GTDB taxonomy): Bacteria > Cyanobacteriota > Cyanobacteriia > Cyanobacteriales > Xenococcaceae > Waterburya. The sequence goes on from NZ_PVWF01000026.1 coordinate 36,416, forward strand.
TATAGATAATGCTTGGTCGCCTTTTACCCCCAAAACTTATGACAACGCTTCTCCTCTCCTACAGTGGCTATATCGCCGTATGCGTGGTTGGTTTTGGTGGATGGGTTCGATCGCTCATTGGGCAAAACTGCACTTTACCTGGAGTAAGTTTGAAGGCAAGCAAAGGGAACAGGTACGTTTTTCCGTGTTGCTAGTCGTGATTGGTGGTGGTTTAGCTTATTCAGCCGTGTTACTTACTTTCGGCATTACAGGCTTGATTAAATTTTGGCTGATGCCTTGGCTGGTATACCATTTCTGGATGAGTACCTTTACTATGTTCCATCACACTATGCCTGAAATTCCTTTTAAACCAGAAAGTGAATGGAATGAGGCGATCGCTCAGTTATCAGGAACAGTAAACTGTAAGTATCCTGGGTGGGTAGAATTTCTTTGTCACGATATTAACGTGCATATTCCCCATCACCTGAGTACTGCTATTCCTTGGTACAATTTGCGTCAGGCTCATCAAAGTTTGGTTGATAATTGGGGTGAATATCTTTATCCAGACTGTACCTTTAATTGGGAATTAGTGCAGAAGGTGACTAAATTTTGTCATCTTTATGAAGAGGAAAACAATTACCAAAGTATCGAAGCATATCGTATATCTCAATAGAAGTTTGTTGCCGATCGCTCAAACTACAGTTTAAATTTACAATGCTAGCTGTTCAAGGGATTTGGTTATTAACCAGATCCTTTTAAAATTTCTAAATTATGTTTACCTAATTATTGAGATTCAATAACTGAACTCCAGTCATCATTTTTAACCGCGGCTTCTAGTTTTTGCCGACGCTGTATTTCTGTTTCGCTTTGGCTAGTTTGCGTTTTTAATTCGTCAATTAAAGTTGTATCTGCCATTGCTTTGCGTAACTTCAGCTTTTTCTCTTCATAGGCGTTTCTTTCACTTTCGCTCATGGTTGCTTTGGCAGCTTCGCCAATAGTACTCGCCCAAGTGTTGTCTCCTGTATTACCAGCAGGAAGATAATTTAATTCAGCCAGCCATTCATCTCTTAATGCTTCCATTGACTGACGTTTGGGAAACTTAAAGGTTTTAACTCGGATATAACTACAGACTTGAGTTCCGTTTTGAGTAATGTGTCCTTTGAGAGAGCGCCGAACATCTCTAGAATAACCAATATATTGATAAAGGCGATCGCTATCTAGAACAGCGTAGACTCCTGCTACTTTACTATTTTCTATCTGCTGTTCCCAAACGGAAATCTCTACCATCTCTGTTTCATCAAAATCAATGATGGCAGAAGCATCTTCTGCACTATGTTCACCCTCAGAGCTATACAAAAAACTATGTAACCCTTGATGGGCGATGGGTACGTTTTGATGTTCTAAAGAATTATTGTGATTAGATTCCACGACCATAAAGTTAAGTAAGTACAGTTCTTATCCTAGCTGGGTAAAATTCCCTCGCAACGTTTCTAGACAACAATCGTAATCAAAATTCTCATAATTATTGTGATTTTTAAAAGCTAAAAGCTAAAAACAAATAAACTAGAGCGAAGTAATTCACATCAGACGTATTTAATAATCTTCCCAATCAGGATATTGTTCGGGAGCTTTTCCTTCACTAGCGATAATCTCACCATATCCTGGACGAAGATCTGATTTAATTTCTTCAAGCTGTAGCTGAAACTCCCAGTTATCGCCAAAATCAAACAGGTATTCCATCACCGATCCTACCTCTAGAGGTAAATCAGCTATTTTTACTTCATCCGTAGAGGGTGATTCATTCATATAGGGATGAACTATCTGCACAGTACGTCCTAGTCGGTTTTTGTAGCTAAACATATCTAGATGATCGCAGTCAAAATCAACAGACAGCAAAATCAATTGGCTCAAATCCCAGAGAGTCATGTCGCTAGCGATAGCAATGCGTCGCCAAATCTGCTGCCAACTAACTTTGAAAACATAGATTCCATTGATAGACTCAACTTGAGGTAGTTCAATAATTTTCTGCCACTGAGGAAAGTAGGGCTGCAAAATTGCCTGGAGTTTGTCAAACTGAATATCTATAGGTTGTTCATCGTCCCAAATCATTTCAGGATAAGTCCAACCCTCAAATGCAGTCTGAAGTAATGCTTTGCCCCAAGCTGTTTGCTTGACGCTTTTAACTCGCCAACCTTTGCCTGGTTCTGGTTTACCATAGCCAGCCTGCACTAGCCCAAAAAGCTTCATCAAAGCGAGATTATGAAACCCTGGATAATATTTTAGGTTTTGTTGTGTTTGATAATCTGGAAATTTTTCCCCTTGAGCGGGCATTTTTGACCAATATTGTAGACATCTTGTCCCCTCGGTCATATATCCTCGTTCCCCCAGCATCTCCTCATTGGCGATGATTAACCAGGCTACGAGTAAATTAAAATAGCGCTCGGTCAAATTCATCTGTTGCCAATCATTAAGCAGTACGGGGTCTAAAACCAGCTGCGTTTTTTTACCCTGTTGCAACTTGCCCATCCCTGTCGCCCTTAGCAATAAATATAGCCCGTTAATGGTCGGATAAGACTTTTGTTGGGGACGCTGGAGATCGGTTTGAATTGGTTCAACTAACTGCTGATTAATTTGAGCCAGGGATTTTTGGGGAATCAAATTACGTTTACCTCCCACAGTTATTCCCTCTTGACCAATAAAATCCAGGAGTGTTTGGAAGTCTTGTAATATACTTCCTGGAGTGGTTTGAGTAATTTCTTGCTGTTGCAGAATAGCGATTAGGCTCGGCCTACCCTGCGGGATCGCTGGTTGAGACATATCGGGTATTGGCTGAACTTGCTTTCGGGTCATATTTGCTAGATGCTGCTGAAATTCTTGAGCGGAAGGCACTTCTTGGGGAAATTCTGTTAATAGTTCCTTGCCTAACTCCTGCAATACCTGTTCTAATTCTGTCCAGCCTGGGAGTAATTCTTGATCGACGGCAAAGTCATTAAATGAAGTATTGGTTTTGGGTGAGGTAGCACTGAAGTTGATTGGGGTTGATTTTTGATAGTGTTGTAACTTATTTAACTTTGCTTCGTTAGTCAATTCAAATTTTGCTGTCCTCGTCAAGGACAATTTAGCTAGGTCAAAATTACGCTGATCGTTCATGATGCTGGGGAACTTAGACTTAACCTGTTTTAGAAGCTTAATAATTTTGTGTGCCTGGGGATGTTGATATTCTCGTTTGAGAAACTGCCAGAAAGCAATCAATTCAGGAATTGCCATATTAGCTTCTGCGGGATCGAGCAAAGAAATCTTCTGAGGAAAAATCTGAGTAACAATCACCTCCACATTACTCATCCCCATCTGAGGTAAAGTTACTGATTCATAAACATAACCAAAATAAAGCAAATGATCGATCCAACTACCTACATACTCTGTCATCGAGAGATAAGTCTGCAAATAGGTTGTACCTTCAATGGAGTCGCTAAATTCAATCACCAATTCTTTGACAAATTCTCCTAGGACAGCGATCGCCTGAGAGTATTCTTTGATTTGATCTAGCTGATGAAGATTAACGGACATGGCACTGAGATATCTACTATCTTGAGCATACCTTGATAATAAATAATTTACGTAATTACACTGATAAATTAATCAGAAATTAAGCTAGGTGTTAAATTTATTTACTTATTTAAGCAATTGATAATTAATTTAGACCACGCCGATTATTTTGATCGCCAAAAGGCAAGCCGAAAACCTGTAAAACTAGTAAGGATAATAGTTGCGACGTTGCTACTAAAACTGTTAAATTACTTTTCCAAGAGTTAGCCCATGAAATTTAATCATTAACCACAAGAGATACTAGTATTCATGGTTCGAGTAAATTATTAGAGGAAATTGTGCCTAGTTTAGTTACGGAAAGAATCGAATCTGTTAAAGCGGGACTCATCGGCGCGGGAGCATTTACCCTGGCTAAGTTGTTGTTTTTAGCAGCTCAAGACTTGAGCGCAAGTTTTATCCCAGCATTGCATTTTAATGCTGGAGTTATGAACGGGATCTGGAGAATTGAATTAGCGATTGAAATAGCAATTGGTGTAGTTAGCGGTTTTTTATTTGGCGTAACCTATCGTTATGTGATTCGGAGCGATCGCAATTCTCATTTAAAAGATGGTGCAGTATTAGCTTTTGGTTTGGTTAGAGGATTGGCTTTGGTGGAAACAAACTTAGTTTTATCTGAGCTATTATCTTTAGGTGGTTTAGTTTTGCAAAGTATTGTCTGTTTTGCGATCGCTCGTTTGATTTTGGATTTGGCTATCTTGCGTAAGCTAATCAAACCCTTTACTTAACTTATTTAACTACTTATGTGTGTGATGACAATAACTGTGTAACTAATTAAGAAGTTCAGTTTTACCTCACAGGAGCTTCTTTTAATGCTCTGGCCACTGCTTGCCAGGCTGGCTTGCGGTTGTATTGGCGATCGCGTAGCAGGGGACGTACTTCTGCACCATCACTTCGAGGAGCAAAATCGCTCAACCAAGTATAGCGATCTGTTAACCCCCAATTAATCACAGTGGTAACTGCTGGCTCATCTAACACTACAGAAAGGTATTCATAGTATGATTCTGCCACAATGCGATCGCGCACCTCAATACTTTTTGGCAATTCTGTATCGCTTACATCCAACTCAGAAACAATAATTTTTAACCCTAGGCTGGCAACTTCACTCAAAAACTTACGGAACTTATTACCATCAAAATCCTTGTTAAATCGAGCTAATAAATGGCTTTGAATGCCCAGGGCATGAATTGGCGTACCTTTAGCTTTTAAGTTAGTTAGTAAAGTTAGTAAAGCACGCCGACGCTTTTCCCAATAGCTATTGCCCGAAGCATCGCTATAATCTAGACTAGTTTCATTTAAAACCAGCTTGGCACCAGGATCTGCTGCATGGGCAAGTTCAAAAGCTCGTTGAATATAGTCTGCTCCTAAAAACTTTAGCCAAGTAGGATAGTTTTCACCATTAAAACCGCTCACCATCGTATCTCTTAGACCATCTGCTCTCCCGTCTTCAACATTAATTACTTCATTCACCACATCCCATGAATTGACTTTACCTGCATATTTTTTGCCTAAAGTAGTAATGTGATTAGTAAAAATTTGCTCAATCTCTGCATTAGTAGTATTAGGAGACTTAAACTTTTCTACTAACCAAGGGGAATTATACTGATTCCAAATCATGGGATGACCGCGAAAAGCCAGACCATTTTGTTGAGCAAAATTAAAGAAAGGATCTATTTGACTAAAATTGTAATTATTTGAACCAAATGGCCCTACTGTAACGCCAAAAAAACCCCCTACGATCAAACCATAATCTTCAAGAAATGTACGCTGAAATTTTAGATCCAGAGGGAAATCAGTATGAGATCTTTGATGAAATCCGCCATACAAGATACCTTTACTAGCAGCTATTTTACGTAAGCTTTCTGCACCATTATCTTTATTGCTAGCTTTATTATTCAAATACTTACTGTCCTGTTGGGCAGATACTAAGTCACAGTTAAATTTATGTAGTAAGTTGGCTGCGCCCAAGCCACCTAAACTCCCTAAAGCAAATAGAAAAGCTCTTCGTCCGCTAATATTCTTTTTACTCATAGCACTTCTAACACTACCAATAATTAATAATAAAGTTCAAATATCAAGCTTCATCTTAACTTCACATCAATCTGGATGTCATATAGATAAATATTATGGTTTTACCTTTTTGTCTAGAAGCAGCCACCAAGAAATTTTTAATCCAAGCCAGAAAAAGGCGTTGCTGATTTAAGTAATAACCTAGAGTGGGTTTCTTTCATCCTCAAGAACAAAACGATGAGAGATGAATAATGAATGATGAAAACTAGTACTAATCAACCTGTGTTTTCTATTTGAAATGACTATAGTTAAGGCAATAACAGTAGTTAAAACACTAGCTTAAATGTATGCAAAGTAAGTAAGCAGTTTTGAAGTTGTTGCATCCTGCTTACTAAGCTAACATTGTCTGTTAGCTAACAGCGTCTTTTGTTGAATCTATGGTTTTTTCTACGGCATTTTGCACTTTATCTACTCTTTCTTTGACTTCAGGAGGTTGATCGTCGGTAACTCGATCCATAGCTTCCTTAGCTTTTTTGCCATATTCGTCAGCCATTTTTTTTGATTTGTCTTCAGTACTCATAATTAGTATTCCTGGAAAAACTTAATATTTACTCTTGTGATCGTAAACAACTCTTATTTGCAGCTAATCTACCAAAAGCTATAATTTTCGCAAAATTAGCCAATGCTCGAACCTCGATAGCGCATTTTGCTTTTCAGCTCATTAAATTGAGCGAATTGAGGAATATCACCATGATGTCCCATAACAATAACGGTATCTCCTGGTCTTAGCATAACGCTGCGATCGGGATTTTTAATTACGGTTTTATCCTCGCGACGAATAGCAACAATAATAAAAGTACCTTTGCCTCGAACCTCTATATGACCAACGCTTTTATTAGCTAAAGCCGAACTTTTCTGAATCACTAATTCATCAATTTGAATATTAATTTGACTCAATAGTTCATCCAGATAATGGCGATCGCTTTTACTTTTGAGAAAATCCGTCGAGGTGGGACGAGTAATTAAATTTGCCATCCGCATACCGCCAATAATAGCGGGTAAAACTACTCGATCTGCTCCTGCTAGCTTCAATTTCTTTTCTGTGCTGGGTAACTCTCCTCGTGAGAGAATGATTAAGTTTTGATTCAAGCCACGGGCTGTTAAGGTAATAAAGACATTGGCAGCATCATCTGGCAAGACTGTAGCTAAAACTCTAGCTTTTTTAATTCCAACAGATATTAACAAGTTTTCGTCAGTAGCATTGCCCATTGTAGCTAGGTAACCCAACTGTTCAGCTTTAGCAACGCGATCGCTTTCTCGATCAATAATCACAAACTTTTGGCGATCTTTGACCAGTTGTTGCACCATAATTTGCCCCATCCGCCCAAAACCACAGATAATGGCGTGATTTTCTAAACCTTTGATCTCTCTATCCAGACGATGAGTATCCAAAGCCTTATTGATTTCTCCTTCTGCAACCATCTGTACAAAACCTCCTACGATATACACTGCTGATGTTGTGCCAGCGATAATTACCATCATGGTAAAAATCTTTTCTGGCGGGGTTTCTAAAGGATGCACTTCTCCATAGCCCACACCAAAAATGGTAATCACTACCATGTAAATAGAGTCTAATAGCGTCCAGCCAAAAAGTGTGTAGCCAATTACTGCCGTGATCAGGGTGAGAACAAAAATAATTGTTCCCGTCAGAATACGCTTAAACGAATCGTGCATACTTTACTCTATTTGCTGTCTTGAAAAGTCTTGACTATATTGGCTATAGAACAAGAGTGAACTGTTATTTATCTAATCTCACCATTAGACTGATGGTATGTAGTAAAAAGTACTAAATACGTCCCAAGAAGATAAAGTTGAGCAATAGCTCGTATTTCTTCAAGTATCTTCAGCATATTTGGCGATCGCCTAGAAATATAAAAAAAGCTGATGTTATATTGATGATTATTTGACAAACTTGAAATTTAGCTTTAGCTGTTGATCTCCAACTAGTATCCTTTTATAAGGATTTTTGCAGACCTCTCTATTCCTCATTCTTCATCCCTCATCTTTATTAAAAATGCTCGATCCGAAAATTCCTACTGGTAGACTACAAGACAAATGGGACTACTATAAAGATCATTGCAAGTTAGTTAGTCCTGCTAACAAGAAAAAGCATACCATCTTAATTGTAGGAACTGGTTTGGCTGGAGCTTCTGCTGCTGCCACCCTGGCGGAACTGGGTTACAACGTCAAAAGCTTTTGTATTCAAGATTCTCCCCGTCGCGCCCATAGTATTGCAGCCCAAGGGGGCATTAACGGCGCGAAAAACTATCCTAATGATGGGGATACCGTCTGGCGATTGTTTTACGACACCATTAAAGGGGGTGACTATCGTTCCCGCGAGGCGAATGTATATCGCTTGGCACAGATTAGTAATCAGATCATCGATCAGTGTGTGGCGCAGGGTGTTCCTTTTGCGAGAGAATATGGTGGACTGTTAGCCAATCGCTCTTTTGGTGGGGCGCAGGTATCCCGTACTTTTTATGCTCAAGGACAAACGGGACAACAACTTTTATTAGGGGCATATAGCGCCATGTCACGCCAAATTTCTGAAGAGAAGATCGAAATGTTTCCTCGTCGAGAAATGCTTGATTTGGTCTTAGTTGAGGGCAAAGCCAGGGGCATTATTGTTCGCAACCTGGTTACAGGAGCAATAGAACGCTACGCAGGAGATGCGGTACTGCTATGTACTGGAGGTTACAGTAATGTCTATTATCTTTCGACTAATGCCCGTAACTCAAACGTAACTGCTGCTTGGCGATGCTACAAACGAGGGGCTTTATTTGCTAATCCTTGCTATACCCAGATTCATCCTACCTGTATTCCTGTATCGGGTTCTTATCAATCTAAGCTCACTTTAATGAGTGAAGGGTTACGCAATGATGGGCGGGTATGGGTGCCAAAACAGCCAGGAGATCGGCGCAATCCCAGTCAAATTCCTGAAGCAGAAAGAGATTATTATCTAGAAACTCGTTATCCTAGCTTTGGTAATCTTGTCCCCCGTGATGTAGCTTCCCGCAACGCCAAACAAGTTACAGATGAAGGCAGAGGCGTTGGCGAAACTGGATTGGCAGTATATTTAGACTTTCGAGATGCGATCGCTAAATTAGGCAAGGAGTTAATTGCCGAACGTTATGGCAATCTCTTTGATATGTACCAACGTATCACGGGAGAAAATCCTTACGAAGTCCCGATGCGCATCTATCCCGCCGTTCACTACATTATGGGTGGGTTGTGGGTAGATTATAACCTAATGAGTACTATCCCTGGTTTGCACGTTTTAGGCGAGGCAAATTTTTCCGATCACGGAGCAAATCGTCTTGGTGCAAGTGCCTTAATGCAAGGATTATCTGATGGCTATTTTGTGATTCCCTACACTTTAGGTAACTACATCGCGACGACGGATCTTCCTCCTGTAGAGTTAACTCATCCTGCTTTTGAAGAGGCAGAAGCGACGGTTAATACTAAAGTTAATAAACTGTTAAGTATTAAGGGAAACAAGACGGTAACAGAGTTTCATCGTCAATTAGGTCATATTCTTTGGAATTATGTAGGAATGTCAAGGGATCGAGCAGGGTTAGAAAATGCGATCGCCCAAATAAGCGAATTAAGACAGGAATACTGGCAAAATGTCACGATTCCTCAAGATCAGCATACTTTTAATAAACACCTAGAATTTGCGGGGAGGGTTGCTGATTTCTTAGAATTGGGAGAACTAATGGCGCGGGATGCTTTGGATCGAGATGAATCCTGTGGCGCACATTTTCGCGAAGAATGTCAAACCTCAGAAGGAGAAGCCCTGCGTAATGATGAGCATTATGCTTATGTTGCAGCATGGCAATATCAAGGAGATGAGCAAACTCCTGTATTACACCAAGAAAAGCTGACATTTGACAATGTTGAATTAACTCAACGCAGTTATAAATAAAGGAATCGTCTAAACAAGTGACAAGTAACGAGTTTTAAGAAATGTCTTAACGTTCGCACGTAATCCAATACCATTTATAGTGGCAATTCCCAACCCAGCTTAGAGGAAAAATTACCGTCTTTGTTAAGATCGGCATCTAAACCAATTGAACCCAGTCTAGTTTTAGCTTTCCAAAAGGCACTCCCACTGGTAAATTGAGTATCCTCATCAAGATTTGCTTTGACTCCCATCAGACCTAAAGATGATTTTGCGCCTAGCTTAATACTACCTCCTGTAAAGGTATTGGTTTGATCGAACTGACCGCTCACTCCAATATTTGAGCCAAACAAAAGATTGGCATCCCAGGAGGCATCAACGCCATTAAATTTGGTTTCGCGATCGAGTTTGATATTGGCTTGAAAAGAACCAATTAAGGCTTGGGAATTAATTTTGACGTTACCACCCGTAAAGTTAGTCTCGCGATCAAAGTTACCTTTTACTGCTAATGAAGCAACTGATGTATGAGCATTCCACGCTGCATTTCCCCCCGTAAAGTTAGTCTCGCGATCAAAATTTCCTCGGACAGTCATAGCACCCAAACTCGTTTGAGCATTCCATGTTGCATTTCCACCATTAAAAGCTATCTTGTCATTAAAATTTCCCTTAACAGCTAGAGAGCCTAAAGGAGTATTGGCTTGCCAAGTAGTAGTAGCTTGAATTGGTTTAATCTGATGATCTAGATTGATTGATAAATCAACTAAACCAAGAGCAGTAGTAGTTGACACAGAGGCTTTTCCTTTAGTCAAGTGCGCCGAGGAATTAAAATTACCGTCTAGCTTCATTAAACCTAATTTGGTTTGACTTTGCCATGAAGCAACTCCTGCTTTAAAAGACGAATCTTGAGCAGAATCATAGTTATCAAAGTCTGGTAATCTAGAATTGCTGTCCTGTAGTTGGATAGTTATGGGGAGTAGGCTGTCCAATAATAGAGGATTTTGCTCAAAGTTATTATTGGTAGTAACAGAGTGCCAAGGGGAATGAACCTTAGCGTTCAGGTGTTTATTTGTTAAAAACTCAAATTGTTGCCTAGGTTTGCTTGATGTTGGCTGTTCAGATGCCAAAACCTGAGTAGGTAGCAATATGCTTAAGGATATTCCCAAAAGTAGCTTGGTTTTGGTTACAGTTATCCGCATATATATTTATATATTTCTAGTTTTAGAGAAGAAGTTTAATAATTAAAATTTTTATAAATGAGTTGTATATACCTGTCTATCTTATCTTTTTTAAAGACTGACTGGCAGCGATCACCTCCCCCAAAATGCTATTTTATGCAACTATCTTTGACTTAGTCAAATAGGTTTCTTTTTTGATTTAAAACGAGGTATAAATGTCCTGTGGCAAAATGGTGGCTTGATGTATTCTTCCCCTTTCCGCTAACCTGGTTCTGAGTCTTATTAAGAGTTTTGTGGAAAAAAGTAATAAAGTAGTTATGTTGACGCAAATAAATTTAAAGCTAATTTCTATAGCCATCATTGTACTTTTACTAATTGGTAGTTGTAGCAACAAGACAGCTGAAAATAGCCAGGCTCAAGATAATACGGCACAGACAGAAGAAACAATAGAGCCTCCCCAAGAAACTGGCATGATTAAAAGCCGCTTAAATATAGTCAAAAGTAGGGGGAAACTAATTTGTGGCGTTAATGGACAGCTACCTGGATTTAGTTCTGTTAATGAAAAGGGTGAATATTCAGGCATGGACGTAGATCTATGTCGTGCAGTAGCAGCAGCCATTTTTGATTACCCTAGCAAGGTAGAGTATAAAGAACTTGATACAGAGGCGCGTTTTCTAGCGGTGCAGTCAGGAGAAATAGATTTGTTGAGTCGCAATACTACCTGGACATTAAGTCGCGATACTTCAGGGGGGATGGAATTTGCACCGACAACTTTTTATGATGGTCAAGGAATATTAGTCACAACCGACAGCGAAATTGAAGAACTAGAGGACTTAGACGGAAAATCAGTCTGTGTACTAGCAGGAACAACCAACCAGCAGAATCTAGCCGATAATATGCGCCAATTAGGGTTGAATTATGCGCCTGTAGTGCTACAAGATGCTAATATGTTATTTACAGCTTACCAAGAGGGACGTTGTGAAGCTGCCACCAGCGATCGCTCTCAATTAACTGTTGGTCGTGCGGGATTAAATAAACCTGATGATCATCAAGTGTTAGAGGTGGTATTGTCAAAAGAACCTTTAGGACCTGTAGTATTAGATGGCGATTCCCAGTGGTTTGATGTCGTCAAATGGGTAATTTATGCCATGATTGAAGCGGAAGAGTTGGAGATCAATTCACAAAACGTAACCAGCTTTGCACGTACCAAAGATCCTCAAATTAGGCGTTTCTTGGGCCTCGAAGGAACTTTTGGCGAAGATATGGGATTATCGAATGATTTTGTCCAGAGAATTATCAAGCACGTGGGCAATTATGACGAGGTTTATGAGCGTAATATTGGACTACCTTTTGATTTAGAAAGGGGTCAAAATGCCCTTTGGACTGATGGTGGCTTAATATATTCTCCTCCTTTTAAATAGATTTTTGTCTGCTCCTAAAAAATTGATTTGACAATTTTGGGAGTCAAATCACTTCTGTTACACCAATCATTTACACACATATACTTAATACTTACCTCGTATTTTCTTGACGCTTCTGCTTTAGAACCATCTGGTCGAACAAATACCACTACCCGTTTGCGTAAATCAATACTGTAAGTTATTTGTCATCGGGGAATTTACCATTAGCGCGATCGCTCATAATATGATTCTATGACGAAACCAGAACCGAACTCTATCTCGATCATCGTTTTAATCGGAATTTATCTCTGCGTTCTGCCTTACGTTATGCTGTCTCTACAGAAGATGGGCCAGGTGCTACAGTACAGATTGATGGGCCATCACAAGACGATCGCAATTTTCCCGTCTCAACTAATAGCGGTTATCAATTCTATGAAACCTTTACTTTCCAAAATGATTTAATTGGTAAGTTTAAGACTGGTTCAGTAGAGCATCAAGTTTTGTTTGGTTTGGAATACTATCGTGGTTTCAACACCTTTGAAGGAGGATTTAGAGGGGGAGATACGATTGATATTTTCAATCCTTCAACTGATTTTAACTTTCCCGCTCCATTTGAATCTTTTGGATTGTTTGAAGATCGCGAAAATTCTTTTGGCGTTTATTTACAAGATCAAATTAGCCTCCTAAAAAATCTTAAACTGGTTGTCGGTGGACGGTTTGATACTTATAACTTAGAAAGTAGTGTTGACGGCGAAATTACCGAAACGGAAGCCGATGCCTTTTCGCCTCGCGTTGGTTTAGTTTACCAACCCATTGAACCAATTTCTCTTTATGCTAGTTATACGCGATCGTTTACTCCTGCAAGTGGTAGGAGTGCTAATAACGAACCTTTCGATCCTCAGCGAGGTACGGGTTACGAGATTGGGGTTAAAACGGAAATTATCAAAAATCGTCTATCTTCCACCTTAGCTTTCTACGATACAACCCTGACTAATGTTCTGACTACCGATCCGGGAAATAATTTATTTGAAATACAAACAGGAGAGCAAAACAGCCAAGGAATCGAATTAGATATTGCTGGGGAAATTTTGCCTGGCTGGAGTATTTTTGCAGGTTACGCCTATACTGATGCCAAAGTTACTGAAGACAATACTGTTCCTGTAGGAAATCGTTTAGAAAGTGCGCCAGAGCATGATTTTAATTTATGGACAGCCTACACCATCCCAAAAGGTAGTTTAGCGGGGTTGGGATTTGGCGCAGGCATTTTTTATCTCAGCGAAAGCCCAGGAGATTTAGACAATTCTTTCTTTCTTGATGAATATACTCGCGTGGATGCTGCGCTTTACTACGAAAGAGCTAACTTTAAAGCAACACTCAACTTTAAAAACCTTTTTGATGTCAGCTATTTTGAAGGATCTGGTCGCGAAGAAATTACACCAGGTGATCCGTTTACGTTACTGGGTAATATTTCAGTAAATTTCTAATTTAAAACTCCACTGCAATTGTTCCTGAAATAGTAAAAGGCGCACCTGGATCTACACTCAACCGAGAACCAGAATTACTAAACGGTGATGAGGAGAAATAGTCAATATTAAACAGGTTTTCAATGTTTAATTGAGTGCGCCAATTGTTACGTTCGTAAAACAGAGCAGCATCGGTACGGAAATAACCAGGTAAAGTATAAGTATTATCTAAATCTCCAGAGCGATCGCTTAAATACAAAAATCCCAAACCAAATCCCAAGCCTTCTAGATTTCCTTGTTGCAGTTCATAAGTCGTCCAGAGAGTAAACTGGTTATCGGGTACATTCGCTAGATCGTTGCCAACAGGAATGGTATTATCTTCACTGACAAAAGCATCGAGATAGGTATAGCCAGCAGTAATATTCCAACCAGGTAAGATTTCCCCGTCTAAATTCAATTCAATTCCACGACTGGCTAATTCTCCTGTTTGTACTGAGAGAAGAGGATTGTCTGGATCTTCTGTCAAGACATTTTGTTTACGTAGATCGAAAGCAGCAAAAGTAGCACTAAGTTGCTTGGCTACATCTGCCTTCACCCCAACTTCAAACTGTCTTCCTGTTTCAGGATCGAAGGTTGGGCTGGAAACTTCAGGAGAACTAGGAACAAAGGAAGTGGTATAGGAAGCGTCAATTACTGCACCGACAAGCGGATGCAGCTTGTAACTACACCAAATGATGCGTTACGTTCGGACGATTGACAAGA
>NZ_PVWF01000143.1 GCF_003003995.1 Pleurocapsa sp. CCALA 161
TTCAGCCTATCTTTTTTGGCTACTTGTCTCAAATCCTTTTCTTTTCTGAGCTTTAGCCTATATTGTCACCCCGCTAGGTTTCATATAGAATAAAATTTTCGATTTCGTGACGCACGTTTTTGGTGATAATTAATTCTCGCATCGAAAGAGTTAGAGGAATACCCAGCAGAAACATTACACCTGTAGACACTGCCAAGCCTTTTTTAGCTCGATTAAGATTGCCATAAGACTGAAACAAAAATACTAAGCTACCAAAAAAAATAATACAGATTAGGTTGGTTAGAAACAACAGCAGCGCACCAAAGGCAATCTCTCCCTTTCCTTGGGCTAAACCAATGCCCACTACGCTTAGAGGAGGAACTAGAGCTACAGCGATCGCCACTCCAGGCATGGCGCTAGAAATACTCCGACGGGTGTTAGCAAATGCACCAGCCGCCCCAGCCGCCATGGCGATACCAAAGTCGATCAAGGTTGGTTTTACACGAGACATAATTTCTGTGTCCACAGTGTCCAAACCAATAATTGAAGTGACAACCCAAGCGACACTGATAGTAAGTAGAATACCTTTGAGTACTGTAAAACTAGAACGACGTAAGAGCTTACGATTACCCATGGCTGTAGAATAAGCCATGCCGACAATAGGACCCATTAAAGGTGCAACAATCATCGCACCGATGATTACCGCAGCACTGTTTGCTAGCAATCCTAATGTAGCAATAATTGCTGACAAACCCAGCATCAGGTGAAAGCTAAACGA
This sequence comes from Pleurocapsa sp. CCALA 161, assembly GCF_003003995.1. GTDB lineage: Bacteria > Cyanobacteriota > Cyanobacteriia > Cyanobacteriales > Xenococcaceae > Waterburya. The sequence goes on from NZ_PVWF01000143.1 coordinate 758, forward strand.
GGAAACCGATAGCCGCCATACGCTGCGATTAAGACTAGCAATAGGTACTGGCTTTTCTGTTAACCAATGCCAGTCACCGTTATCTTGTGCCCATAATTTTTTAAAACTATTATTGATTTTACGAAACAGCAGCTTGAGGCGAACCACGTAGCGAGGATTATAAGTAAGCAAGACTGACATCAGGATTATTGGGAAATTAAGCAAATAAAAAGTAAATAACTACTAAAATTGAGCAAATTTTGTTAAAATCCACTCCATGATTAACCAAATCGCCCATACTTCAATCACCCTTTAGATATATCCACGAACATTAAAATTAGGCGACTAGTAATTAAGCTTCAGTTGATTCTAAATTTTCCCGCAGAATATCTAAAACAATTTGCGGATCTGTTGCTTGCTGCATGATTTGTGCTTCGAGATCATCACGATCGCGGATTAAAGGCAAGTCTTCCCTTAACTCTTCCATTAACTTAATTAATTTAGCAATCTTTTGTTCGGTTAAAAGATTGATTTGCAAAGTTAAATGCGATCGCTGTTCGGCTATCCTATCTTGACGACTCTGCTGTACTAAGACTCCAGTAGCAATGAGCAAAGCAGCAATATCTAATCCCATTTCTTGGGCATCAAAAAGAGGTAGACCAAGGGGTAATAGTTGAGGTGCAACGCGAGTACAAATTACCCAGCTACTAAAAAAAAGTATTTGCAGATATAAAAACTCTGATTTACCAAAAAAAGCCGCTATTTTTTCCACAAGGCGATCGCGCCACGGTAGCTTTTGCGCTTGTTTCGCCTGAAATCCAATAATAGTTTCAATATTTTTAACTACCTGTTCAGATAAAGGATATTTTTTACCATCAATGTATATGGACTTAGCCGAAGCAGAGATTATAGAAGATTTTTGATGAGAAACGGAAACCATGCCAGCAATATCCTGTAATTTAAAAGAATAAGTGTAAAAGAATAAGAATAAGCAGTTATACATGTAGTCTAAGATAATTATAGTTAAGTAGCTTCTGTCTAAAGAAAGAAAAAGGCGCACTACCAACAGAAATATAGGTAGTTTCGGCATTGGGAATAGCTGCATCAGCTCGTTGAACTAGCTCGTCAAGGGATAAGGGGGATTTACCAGGAATAATTTGAGAAACTGGTTCGCTAGGCTTGAGTGTAAAAGTTAGAGCATAAATCCCATCTTCTACTTTAGCTTGAGGAAAATAACAGTAAATAGAGCGACAATACTCATAGTTTTATTTGGTTTGTTACAGGAAATTCGAGGATTACCAGCAAAGTACGCTTACAAATTGAAAATAAGACAACCAACTTAAAACGGGACAAAAAGACGAGTTTGTTCGCAAGTTAAAATCGAGAACTAAATTTTTTCTTTTCTTCTAGATCGGAGTATAAATCTGACCAACTATCTCGAAGGGAATCAATAGATTTTTGAGGTTCATCAATTTGATTTCTCTTAATAACCATCATAACTCCATTAACATGAGACTCTGTACCAGCAGCCCCTAAATGCTGATAACGAGAAAATTTTCCTGACTCTTTTTTCGAGGGAAAAATTGCTTCTTTTGCTTGTAATTTATAGTACCAATAAGTCTTGTATTGACCTCGTGCTTGATAAAGAGCCAAATGGCATCCAGTGGGAGCTACGGACAAATAAAGCTTGTTCTCTTCAACTTTAACTTTTTAAGCTGACGTTTTAGCTAAGGGTGGCTATAGTTGGATACCACTATTAAACAAAATCAAAACTGCAATGTTCTGGTGTCAGATTGTAGTTTTTTCTAGCTACATATATTTTTAAACCTGTCATTTTCTTAGTCTAATAGCGATCCAACTATAACTAACTATTATCTATGAATAGATATAGCGCAACAATTATTTCCATTGGGCTATCCTTGATCTTAATTAACAACTATGGCGTAAATCGTGCGATCGCTAAACAAGTTATAGGCAATCCCATCAATAACTGTAGTCAAATAGGTAAGCAGTCTTTCATCTCTTCAAATACGATTCCAGTTGACCATATTATCGATCAGGCTAATTTAGTCGCATCTACTAAAACTACATTTGATGCTACTCAATCAAGCTTGTGGTGGGCAACACTACAATTCGATCCATTTGACGGTAAATTGGTACAAAATTGGTTTGCTCATCCACAAAAACAGCAGATTAATTTAGTTGTTAACTGGCAACTATGGACTTTACTAGACTATTTTGGACGCTATCGCTTTGTAAATCAATTTGGTACTGTCGCCAGAAAATATGGTTATAGTCTCAATATTTTTAATCAAAAGGATCAGTGTTTGGCTAGTTATAAATATAATTCCACCAGTATTCCTCCCAAATGGGAACTCAATTTGGAACAATTAGGTAGGAGCAGTTTATCTATAGAACCTCCGCCACAACAGCCATCTATTATAGAAACACCTTAGTTACTGATCTTTCTTACTTATTAAAGGCTGGAGAAGTCAAGTAACTAACCTTACTTACTAGATTGCAATATGGAGTTGGCAAAGTCGATCGCCTGTTGAGTAGTAGTTACTTTCGACTCGATTTGGGCGATCTGGATCTCGGTCAATAATTCACCAATTACACGAGCAGGTTTGAGGTTTAATTCCCGCATCAAATCGTTACCCGTCACTAAACATTGAGGATGAGCTACTGGATCACTAGGATCTAGATAACGCTCAATCAAAGGAGAGGTAATTTGGCTGGGAATTTTTAGGGCGATCGCTCTTGCCATTAAAATTGGGAAAATATCTTTAACTTTTAAAAACCAAAAATACTGTTCTCGTAGGCTCATTTGTTGAGTTATCTGCTGTAGCAAAGGCAAATACTTCACTGTTTTGGTTATGGCTTTAATTTGATTGCGAGGATATTTTAAGCGGGTTAATTCGGCTTCTGCCATCTCAGCTTTGGTGGCAACTAAAGCCGATAATTTTGCCAAAATGTCTAACGCTGGATACTTTAAGCCAGACTCAAGACAAAATTTAATTCCTCTGGTGATATTGTCTAACTGTGCTAAATCAACTTGATGACTATTTGGTAGCCAAAAATTTAACAAACCATCCTCTATTGCGGCTGCAAGCCATTTATTTCCTTGAGGTGCGGTAAATAGATAATTTAATTCTGTTTGAACTCTTTCTGGGGCAATTTTCTTTAATAAAGAAGCGCGCTTGGCGATCGCTTTTTGCGTCTCTGCCTCAATGGTAAAATTCAGTTGTGCTGACTGGCGATAAGCTCTAAGCAGTCTCAAGGGATCGTCTTCCAGGTTTTTAACCGCCACCATCCTTAAGACACCCTGTTCTAAATCTGCCAGACCCCCTAAAGGATCGACTAGCTGTTGTGATTTAAGATTGTAGGCGATCGCATTAATCGTAAAGTCCCTACGGTTTAAATCCGTCTCTAAACTTGCCCCTTCTTGGTTTGCCAGATCTAACGTACCTTGTTCAAATACTACTCTAGCAATTTCTCTGACTTCATCTAACACCACAAACCCGCCCTGATAGAGGCGAGCAAATCGTTTAGCAGTAGGGATCGCTTTTTCGGGTAAGACAAAATCTAAATCTAGAGGAATCTTATAACGCTGCAATAAAGCATCTCTGACCGAACCTCCTACCAAATAAGCGCGATCGGGCAATTGAGCTAAATCACCAGGAAAATCGACTTGCGCTAAATATAATTTGATCTTGGCTATGCTCATTTAAACTTATTTAACTAAACTTCTCTAATCTATTGCTGTCTGAGCTAAATTAACAATTAAAGCATGAAGTCCAGTTAGAAAATAGCTCAATCTTATGTGTATCTGTATCAACTGCCACTATGTAGATCGCTGTAAAACCTATAATGCAGTCGAAACTCAGCATGAACAACCCCACTTGTCCGAACATCCCACTTTTGAACCCAACGAACCTAGTATCAACGTCAATATTCGCACTCTAGACGACACTATCGAAATGGAATGGGATGTAGTGGGCTGCCAAAGCTTTGTCCAAGAAACTGGAAAATGGGCAAGTCTACGCCCTGGTGAAGCTATCCCAACCTAGGTAATGAGCAATGAGCAATCCTCGTGCTTTTGCCTTGGGTTTCCTGCCATAAGTAATCATGGACACATTGACACTCTTACTAAATCCACGTCATCATAGGGAATAATATTAATCTTTGTAAAGACGTAGAATGTCATTTGAATTTTTCTCGTTAGACACTCTACAAGAACTGGCTCGCCTCTACGGTTACTGGGCAGTGTTTGTAGGGATTGCGATCGAAAACATGGGAATTCCGCTTCCTGGTGAAACCATCGTGATCGTAGGCGGGTTCTTGGCTGGGAGTGGCGAATTAAACTACTGGTGGGTTTTGGGTAGTGCGATCGCTGGAGCAGTTTTAGGAGATAATTTTGGCTATTGGGTCGGTCGATTTGGAGGTTGGCAACTTTTAGTAAAAATTGGACGTTTTTTCCGTCTTCAAGAACAACAGCTAGAGCAGGCAAAAGATCGCTACAGCAAAAATGCAGTACAGGCAGTTTTTTGGGGTAGATTTGTCACGTTGCTGAGAATATTCGCAGGGCCTCTGGCTGGGATCACTCAAATGCCCTATAGGCAGTTTCTTTTGTGTAATTTTGGAGGTGCAGCGGTATGGTCAACAACAATTGTCAGTATTGCCTTCTTTTTGGGAAAGGCAGTTTCTTTAGAGCAGATTGTGAGTTGGGTAACTCAACTAGGTGTTGTAACATTATTGTTCGTCATTGTTCTCTTATGCGTACCTTTAATTTGGGAATATGGGTATAAAAAGCTTTTTGCCAAAGATTAATGCTGCTGGCAAATCGGCGAATTAACTAAATTAACTAATTAAAGTATCTTTAGCACTTTTTGGTTGTCGTCTTATCCTGCCTCGATCAATCGCAGCATCAGATTGCTCTGGATTAGTACTTGATTCAATCTTCAGCAAAATTTGGGGACCAGATTTGGCTAAACGGACAATCATACCGTCTAAGGCGATCTTTTTTTCGATTGCTTCGCCATCAACATAAGTACCATTAGACCCTACGTTAACTACTTCCCAGCTGTCTATACCTGACTTTCTAATCTCGACGTGATGGCGGGATACTACGGCACTATAGAGAACCACTTCATTATCGGTAGCGCGTCCAATTTTAATAATCGGTTCATCTCGGAATTCCCAGCTTTGAACCGCTACTGGTTGAAGAGGATGTAATAAAGTTAATGTAATCACAGATTTGTTTTAATAAGCATTAAATAGTCTAAAATCTCAAGCAGCAGACTTTTGTTTTCAGTAGACTCAAGAAATTTTCCACATAGCGCATTTTAGTCGATAAAATTAAAACTGTATCGATTCCGTCGCCTTAATATTAGCTGATGAAAACAAGAGTGTCTTTGATTTGATTCAATTAGATACAAAAACTGTGGCTCGACCAAACTGACCAAACTAACTAACGCCAGTTCTTATTTTCCAAGTCTCTAATCTGTCGCTCTAGGCGATCGATCCGTCCTCTTAATTCGTCCATTTCTGCCTGGCGAGGAACACCTAAATCTTGGAGCATGTTTTTCATTTGTCGCTCTGCTTGTTTTTGCATACTGTCTGAACCAGTATTGATCTGGGACATGAGGTCATCTACGAAAGATTTTGCTTGTTCTGGATTAATTTTGCCTTCTCTGACCCATTCTTGGCTGACTTCTCTAATTTTTTCTGCCACTAGCGAAGTTGTACCTACGCCCAACATCATTAATTGTCTAAGCCAATCGCTATTATCCATTGTGCAATCTCCTAAATTTTTATTTACTATCTTATTAGTATTAGATCGTAAAATAACCCAATATAAATATTATCGAACTTTTTTCATAATTAAGAATTATATGGTTATTGAGTGGCTCAAATTTAGAGTAGATTCAGCAAGCCGAGAACAGTTTATTCAGCAGGACGAAAAAATTTGGACAGCTTCGTTGTCTACTTATCCTGGGTTTCTAGGTAAAGAAGTGTGGATTGAGCCTAATGCAGCAGGCAAAGTAATTTTCACAATTCATTGGCAAACTCGCGAACAGTGGAAATCAATTCCCGTCAAAAATCTAGTTGAAATTGAACAAAAGTTCGCTGCCGTTATGAGAAAAATGAACATCAAATACAAAATGATTGAAAGTAAAGAGTTTCAAATTCGCAAATTTCCCTCTAAGCAATGAGCAAAAATTAAAAATTAAAAATGCCTATCTGTCCCCAGTGTCAAAAGCCTGTGGATGCTCAGGAGCTTAGTTGTCCCTATTGTGACAACCCTTTAAAAGCTTTTGGTCATCCTGGTATACCTTTATATCAATCATCAGATGGTACTAGCTTATGCGATCGCTGTACCTATCATTTAGACGATACCTGTAATTTTCCCCAACGTCCTGATGCGAAAAGTTGTACTTTGTTTCATGATGCTTCTGTTCCCTTAGTTGGAGCTAAAGAGATCCCTACTAGTCAGCTAGGGTGGCGAGGATTTAAAAACTGGCTCTATCGCTATCGAGGCTTAATTGCGATCGCCTTATTAATTTTAATTAGTGTCACTATTGCTTTGAGTTCTAGCTAATTTGTAATTACTAATCAATTAAACTTTCTTATCTAAACGTGCTGCTGATTCTAACGCAGCTTTGTTTCTCGCTCTTTGAGCATATTTTTGTAGGTGTTCGACGTTAATTCCGCTGAGAATGCTTAAATCTTCTAGTTCAATTCCGCGCATAAACATCTCCACGCACCAGGTTTGTCTTGCCTGTTCAACTCTAGGAGATTCTCCTTGAGGAGTAAGTAGATCGTTCGTTAAATTGCGCCAGATTGCCTGTAGCTCTGCTGCATTGATAGCTTCACTTGCATCATTAATGAAAATTGCAGCCTGTTCATCCTTACGACTTTTTAACCATTGAATTAGAGGATTAATAGTGCTTGATCCGTAACGAAAACCCATCACCCATTGATTAAGGGGAACTTGTCGTTTATGTCCATAATTTACTTGTAAAAGATGTTGCTGTGGCTCAACTATAAAATGCGATCGCTCTAAATGTAAAATTTCAGTTAAAGATAACCCCGCGCCAAACAGAACATAGATCAGAGCATATTCCTGCTTCCCCGTTTTCTTGGCTTTCTTAAATAGCGATCGCACTAAGCTAGCAGGTAAATCGGCGATTTCTTCTGATCCAAGTTTAACAATACTCGTTTCCGTAACTCTAGAGTTAGCAATGTTCGTAGTGAAAGAACCGTGTAAAAATAAAGTTACCAAACTCTCTAAAAACTTGTCATGGTTTGACCAATTGATATAGCCTTCCGTGCTTGATTCGACAACAAAATACCCAATCAACACAAAATTAAACAAGTTAACGATTTGTTCAGGAGTGAAATCGCTCGATAAATTTTCTTTGGCGATCGCTTGTTCTAAATATTCCGCTACATAACGATTTGCCTCACTTAAGCCTTTCCCTAACGCCATTCTGTTTTCGACAGGGTAATTTCCCGCTTCCCCGACAATAGAACGAACAAGATCGGGTGCTTTATTTAAGGTACGCAAGCTTTCTTGGGCATATTCCTGTAAAAAGTCGGCTACGTTATCTTTGGCATTTGCCTGTTCCACTAAAGCATGAACTAGTTTAGCAAAGACCGCTGAATCTTGAATTACGGCTAAAAGCAAGCGATACTTGTTGCCAAAATTACGAAACAATGTAACCTCGTTCACCTGAGCGCGTTCGGCAACTGCTTTGGTGGTAGTTTCTGTTACTCCTCTTTCAGCAAATAAATCTAGTGCTGCTTCAATTAGACGTGCTTTAGTGGATTTTCGCGGAGTAGACATATTACAGATCAGAACTGATAATTTTGCTCGTCACTATTGATAAATGACGCTTAAGCATGATGATTCTTTAATTATATTTATGCTAGGCATTTCTAACACTTTATATTTCAATTACTTGCCCCCATTGCAACCAGAGCATTTTGCTGTCGACCACAAGTTCAAATCAAAATAATGTAAGTATCGCTTGCTTTATTAAAAATAAGTTGTTACACTGCAATATGTAAGCGACACTTGCAGAAGGTAAGAGACTCCGCGATGCCCAAAGACCTAAGGGAACACTAGAGTTATTAGCTTAGTAAGAGTCTTACAGGATTAGCGCCTAGCGTAATCGCTAAAGCTGCAAAACTCTGTAACTTTAAATATTTTAGGACGAGTTTAGATAATGACACAGCAATTGATTGCTCCCCAGAGCCAGCCATTGGTTCAACCAGAAGAGAAGTTAAAGCCATCTTGGCTAAATATTTTCATCTTAGGATCTTTTCATCTAATTGCTCTTAGCGCGCCTTGGTTTTTCTCCTGGTCTGCTTTGGGAGTGGCAGTTTTCTTCCACTGGCTAACAGGTAGTATTGGCATTTGTTTGGCATACCATCGCATTTTGACTCACCATAGCTTGGAAGTTCCTAAATGGTTAGAACGTATTTTAGTTACCTGTGGCGCACTTGCTCTTCAGGGTGGTCCAATCTTTTGGGCAGCAGGACATAACCTCCATCATGCTCATACTGAAGACAACGACAAAGATCCTCACTCTGCAAAAAGAGGTTTTTGGTGGAGTCATATGGGCTGGTTACTATATCCGCAAGACAAGTACTTTGATTACGACCAGTATAAAAAATATGCATCCCGCGTTGATAGAGATCCTTACTATCGTTGGTTGAACAAATACTTTGCCTTACTTCAGGTGATTCTTGGCTTTGGTTTACTGGCTTTAGGCGGTTGGTCATGGGTTATTTATGGTATTTTTGTTCGCACTGTAGTTTTGTGGCACTGTACCTGGTGTGTTAACTCTGCGACTCACTTCTGGGGTTACAAAAACTTTGAATGTGAAGATGGTTCGCTTAACCTTTGGTGGGTAGGTATTCTTGCTTATGGTGAAGGCTGGCACAACAACCACCACTTCAATCCTCGTGTAGCTAAAGCTGGTCAACGTTGGTGGGAAATTGATGTCACCTGGTGGGTAATTAAAGTGCTACAAGCTTTGGGATTAGCAAAAAAAGTAGTATCTTAAAGCCAAATTTTTAAGAAAATTGAAAATTAAAAAGCGATCGCTTTACAAGTTAAGGCGATCGCTGACGGAAAACCAATATTTAATTAAAATAATTCCTGAGCGCTGAATCATAATTTC
>NZ_PVWF01000144.1 GCF_003003995.1 Pleurocapsa sp. CCALA 161
ATATTTCACCCTCAAAAGGCTTGTCGTTAATATCTCTTCCTTTAATTGGTTCAGCAGCATAATTGATAGTACTAAACAGAAATATATGATCGCTTAATTGATAATCAAGACTGAGTTCAGGATAGAAATTATTATTTTCAATTGGTTCAACGGTCGGTAGTTCAGGCATATCTGTAGTGTCGCCAATTACTACATCGAGAGTTCCCTCAAAATTAAGGGATAGGCGATCGCTCAAGCTAATTTCATGTTCGATGAATAACCCTAAATAATTCTTTTTACTAATAAAATCTCTAGCTACATAAGGACTCGGCAGAATAAAATTAAAAAAAGCTTGAGGTGCAAAAGTAGAGTTAATCCCTTCTCCAGAAAGCAAAAAAGGATTTTTATTAATTTCTATGCCCATTGTAGTTGCTTGTTTTATTTCAGTGTCAAACTCTCGATTGGTTTCTAAAATTAGGTTATGAAACTGTTCTAGAGGAAACTCACCATAATCAAATTCTCGTTCTGTTTCTAGTCGCGATCTAGAGATATTTTTAGTGCGATTCCAAGTAACATAAGCTGCACGAAAAGAATTAGTTATTGTCCATGCTTCAGAAGGGCGATTCAGATTGATAATCTGTCGCTGAAAATTAGGTAAAATCGCAGCTTTCCCAAAATAGCATGAGGAGTAATAGTTGGGCGTGAAATAGAGAAAGCTTGTAACTTGATGGGAGTAGCTAAAGCTGTTTGAAGCGTTGCTAAACTTACAAGATTAGTCAATCCGAACCAAAATAAACAACAAATGTGATTCATAAAGGTAATTTAAATTATGAGAATATTTCTTAATAAATCGTCCTAATTTTTAGAGCTTAGTGAAGCAATAATAGGCGATCGCTCAGATTTTCTGCCCTTACGATCTCGCCACATAATAAAACCTGTAATGAGTAAGATTGTATGAGATACTCCTACAAAGACATACATGATGCGAGAAGGTAAACCAGCAAAAGTACCAAAGTGAACAGGAACAAAAGAATCCATAACGCGATCGCCGATTGATTTTTGCCCAGGTAAACTATCTGCTTTAATGATTTGACCACTATAGCGATCGATATAGGCAGATGTCCAAACTTCATTGGGTAATTCTTTTTCTACCCGAAACGTTCCTTTTGGTTCAGTGGGAAAATAAACAGAAGTAATTTTACCCTCTGGCAGGGCAGCATTAGCTTTTTGGATTAATGATTCGGTCAACTGAATGGAAGTTTTACCTGGGATTGCTTTAGAAACTATTTCTCTCTCTTCAGGTGGTTGAGGGCTGAAGGTAGCTGCATAGATAGCAGGAGTCGTCCATGTGCCATAGTTCCAAATAAAGCCTGTGAACATTGCCATCGATAAAAACACCGCAGCAATAATGCCTACAACTTTGTGCAGGTCAAAGTTTAAACGTTTGGCTTTGGCATTCCATTTAATTTTGAAACCGTTGACCAACCTGCGCCAACCAGGCCAAAGGATAATCCCAGTAATACAGAGAATTGTAGTCAATAACCCCACAACACCCGCCACATAAGCTCCTTTTTCCCCACCAAGCAGGTTAATATGAATATTCCATAAGAAAGTAGTGTAGGCATTATCGGGTTTAGGTTGATTAAGAAATACTCCAGTATAAGGATTAATCGAAGCAGAGCTATATTTATCACCTGCTGCCACCCACCAGACGGTGATGGGTTCGGTAATTTCTTTTGGTATTTGTAGGCTTTCGAGAGTAAGCTGCGGAAATGCCGATTGAACCTTGCTTGCGATCGCATTTATCGTCAAAGGTTCTCCTTCTGGGATGATAATAACTTTCTGCTCAAAAAGTGGGGATGTCCAGTGGTGAATAATCAACAGACTTCCCGTCAGGGCGATCGCTGCTGCGAGAATACCGACCACTAAACCGAGATAACGGTGGGCAATAAATACAACATCGCGAATTTGTTTGCTGCTCATGATTGATACTTAATTCAATTTATGTTTAATTCTTTTAATTACTGCGTTGATTGTTTTACTTTTAGATAATCATAAAATTACTCTTTATTCATAATTAATCTCAATTAATTTAAGAAAATAAATGACAAATACTCGCCATAGTGCATAAGGCGATCGCACTATCTTTAAAACTCAGCCGAAAGCTGACCTCGAACTGTAAACGGCGCACCAGGAGTTACACCTTCCTCGTTGCCATCAATAAAGTAGTCAGTGTCAAGTAAATTCTCAAAATTCAACTGCGCCCGCCAATTTTCACGCCGATAGTAAAGCACGGCATCAGTTCGGGCATAAGCAGGGACATCGAAAGTATTCTCTGTATCTCCTGGCTTTTCCCCTTGAACAAATACCCCTGCGCCAACGCCAAAACCTTGAAAACCTCCATCTAAAACTTCATATACTGCCCAAATACTTCCAGTATGTCGAGCAATACCCGCAAACTTAAAACCTCCAAAAACTGGGTCTTCGGTAATTTCAGCATCAGTGAAACCATAGGTAGCAATCAGATTAAAACCTGGTAATACTTCTCCTGTCAAGTCAAATTCTATACCTCGACTACGTTGTTCCCCAACCTGAATCGAGAAATCAGGATTGTCTGGATTGGTAACGAAGTCATTGCGTCGATTGATTTGGAAAGCTGCTAGAGTTGCAGAGGCTCTACCATCAAAAAACTCTGTTTTTACCCCGACTTCAAACTGTCTGCCAGTAATCGGTTCAAAAGGATTCCCCTCTGCATCAGTACTAAACAACTCTGGCAGGAAAAAGCTACTGTAACTAGCATAAAGAGAAACAGGCTCAATGGGTTGATAAACTATCCCCAGGCGAGGACTAAAAGCAGTAACTGCATCTAATTCAAATGATTCTCCAAAGTCAACATATGAATTATCCGTCCAATCAAAGCGACCGCCTAATAAAATTTTAACTTTATCGCCGATGGAAACTAAATCCTGAGCATAGAGTCCAATAATATCAGTTTCAAATGTTGAATCAAAAGTCGTTTCTAGGTTCTCAAAACTTGGTAAATTACCATACTCAGGCTCAAATACATCGATGGAAGAGACTTCCTCGTTAACAACATCTTGATACAAATCTTCACCAGTTTCTCGACGTAATTCTAAGCCAACAAGTAACTGATGCTGCACACTGCCAGTTTGGAACTTTCCTGACACATCCGTTTGCAAAGTATAGCTATCGTCTGTGGTTAATTGATCTCCAGCAGATCTAAGTGCAGTGCGGTTATCTTCATCAAGTTCCCCAAAAAAACCTACTCCTTTTCCTTCTAGTTTGGCAAATTTGGCACGAAAGCGATTTTTCACATTCCAATCATCGCTAAATTTGTGTTCGAGTGAATAACCAACAAAAGACTGTACAAATTCAGTTTCATTGGTTGGTTCAGCAAGATTACGAGAACGAGAAATTTCTCCCAAAGGATTGTTAAAAATTGTCCCTTCAATTGGTAAGGCAGGTGCTTCAATACTCTGTATTTGACCGCCTCTATTATTTTTTTCTTGATATCCTCCTTCTATAGTTAGAGTTGTATTTTTGCCCAACTCGAAACTCAAAACAGGGAAAACAGCAAACTCTTCATTTTCCAAAAAATCCACAAATGAGCCAGTGTTCTCATAAGAAGCATTTAAACGATATAGAATAGTTTTTTCTTCGTTAAGAGGGCCTGTAATATCTAAGCTAGGACGATAATAATCAAAGTTGCCGACTATACCTTCCAGTTGATACCGTGGTTCTTTTAAGGGTTTTTTCGTCGTTAGGTTAACGATGCCACCTGGTTCACCACTGCCATAAAGCACGGCAGCAGGCCCTTTCAATACTTCAATTTGTTCGACATTACTCAAGCTAAAATCAATTCTTTGATTAGGGGCATAAGTACCAACTCCATCAATTTGGATATCTCTTTGACCTGAAAAACCCCGTATTCTAAATTGTCCCGCACCTGCCTGAGTAATACCGCTAGCGTTTCTTAAGGCTTCGTTGATTTCGGTTCTACCCTGGTCTTCAATCACCTGACGAGGAATCACCTGAATCGATTGGGGTACATCTTTAATCGGCGTATCTGTTCTCGTACCTACAGTAGCATTTGGCACGGCATAATTATCTTCTTCCCTTTCTCCCGTGACGACAATTTCAATTTCCTCATCAGCTTGGGTTTGTGCTGTGGCTTCTGGGGTAACGCTTAAGACTAAGTTTTGTCTAGAAGGCACTATTTCTGCCCTCGGTACTTGTTTCGCCCCTGCGATAGTTACCCGAATACTGGTAGCATCTACTTTTCTTACTCGAACCTCTTTTATTCCTGATGCAGGATTGGTTTTGGTCACACCATTCCTAATTGAGAAGGCTAGCGTAGCATCGAGAAGATCGATTACCAGATTATTGCCTTCGGGGAGAATTAAGGGGACTAATTTAGGTTGCCCTGGAGGAGTTGTCAGAATTAACTGTAATCCCTTTGGAGTTTGCTTAAATTCTACTCTCGTAACTCTGGTGAGAGTATTATTCTCTGCTTGAGATAATAGATCTTGAGCATTGCGGGAAACAGATAATAACTCTTCTGGGTTTTTATTTTCTGCTAATCCTGGTATTGTCCAACTACCTAAAAATAAAACTAAAAATAATAATAAACTGCGATATTTTTTCATTACTCCCCAGAGTTATTCATAATGAATATCAATTAGCATAGGGGAAAGCTTAATTCATAGGAAGACCAAAATGACCACTAGACGGAATATTTTGACCACTAGAGAGAGTTTTTAGTTTTTAAATCTAATTGAGGCTACTATTTTACAGCCGTTTCCAATTGAATAGACTACGCTCTTAATTAATTAACTCGCAGCTCTAAGCTATAAGTCATAAGCTTTAAGCCTTTTCTAATCATTTTAATAACTGTGGTCTACTAACGTGAAAAACGCTGTAAATCCTTTTGAAGGTATTGGAAAACCAGAGCATCTCAAATACTTTTCAGGCTCAAGATGGTCGAGACGAATTACTCAAGAACATAGATTAGTTTATCAAGTAAGCTCAGACAAAATTATTTTCTTGCAATGCAGATATCACTATGATTAGATTAGTTGATAATTGTTAATGGGAGCGAAGCGACTGGCGATATTGCTTGGGATTTAGACCGAACTTTTGCCGAAATGCTTGGGCAAAATAACTGCGATTGGAAAATCCTACTTGTTGGGAAATCATCTGAATATTTAAGTCACTGTTAACTAATAATTGTCGCGCCATCTCTAAGCGATGTTGATGTAAATAGCGAAATACTGTAGTGTCAAATACTTCTTTAAATCCCTGCTTGAGAGAAAATTCATTGAGATTTACCTGTCGAGCTAAACTACTTAGAGAGGGAGGATTGTTAAGATTATTAATTGAGATTTCTCTAGCTTGGTGAATTTTTTCAACTTCACTAGGTTTTAGAGAGGATGCAGGAACTTGAGATAAAAACTGTTCAAAGGTTAAGGTGATTAATTCCCAGGCTTTTCCATAGAGATAGGTTTGTTTTAAAAATCCTGCATAGGGACAGTGTAAAATCTGCTGAAGTACTAAATTTATTTGCGGAGTAATTAGCCGCGAGCGATAGAATAGATAATTTTTGCCTTCTAGAAGCTGGCGGATTTCTCGGGGTAGGCGATCGCAATTTTCCTGATTTAAATCTTTAAATAATTGTAATGGGTCAAAATTAAGATAAATGCGTCGAAAAGGTTCTCCTGCTGCCCATGCCTCCGTTTCTGGTAAGTTGGAATGCTCAAGCTGGTAATATCCCACAAATTCCGTTACTTCTTCGGTTAAACCATGATGATGAGTTTGCACCTTTCCAGAAAGATTAAAAATTAAACCTATTTTTTGATTCTCTTCTTCCTCATCACTATAATCGCCTTGCAGTAAACTTTCTGCTACTTCCCATTCTCGAACACTAATACTTAAACCTTTCTGTAAAGGCGTGAAACATTGCCATATTTTCCCAATATGAGGTAAAGTGGCGCGCTCAACGAAATCAACCTCGGTATCTGGACAAAATGCTTGTTTTTGCTCTTCTGCTTGTTGCCACAGTTCATTAAGAATTGATTCAGTAAGTTTAATAGACATGATGGAGCTATGGGAAATTAAGACTATTGAGAAAATATCTCATATTTGAAAGAGTTACGGTGAAAATTTAATTATCAATAAAGACAATAAACGCGATCGCAAAGCAAGTCGAAGACTCAGCTAGTCCTTTAGAGGAGCCTAATCGCAATTAGAGTTCCCACGAACAATCTTAAATAGCGATTGATAGCAAGTGAGTTGTATAGCTAGTGGCAATTTTTGTTAAGTCAGCGATCGCTCTTTTCTATTCAAGACAAAAAAGAAAGGTTGGGGCATTCCTTTAAAATCCATTAATCCCAATACGGTATTGTTATCTACCCTTCTAAAAACATCGTTAATTGGTAAATAATCGTAAATCATCGTCGCGCTGACTTTGCCTCGATATTCCATCATGCGAATTCTGGCTTTACTTTCTTCGGTTTTAAGCATTTTACTCATGGCAATATAAAAAGGTTTGATTGCCTCGTTTTTAGGAATCGGTAAGCTAAGTCCTATGTTCATTACTATCGGGTTAGGATCGACCTTAAAAATATTATTGCCATCTGAAAACAATAAGGGATGGACATGTTCTGCTGAGATAAATTCTTTTCCATACCAGTTAAAAGCTTCTAGTAAACCATCCATCTGATGATTGGTGTGAAACCCTGACCCCTGCCATCTGCCGATCATGAATTCTGGGTCGAGAGGATCTAGTCGATCAAAGAGTTGTAGTGCTGCTTCGGTAGTAGTTTGACCTTGTTGGGCGGTCTGAAAATCAGCTAGATTATTCATGGTTTTATTAAGGATGTAGTAATTTTATCTTGGTAGAACAACGCAAAACCAAACAGAGATGTAAAATAAATTTATTAGCGATCGCGAAGCCTAATCGCTCATCAAACCTAACATTGGGCCCAAAATTGCGCCAAAGATAAAGCCCCCAGAGTGCGCCCAGTAGGCGACTCCAGCCGAAGAGGGCATGCCCAATGATGCCACACTGCTAAATGCCTGCTGAACAAACCAAAAGCCAAGGAAGTAGATCGCGGGAATGCGTACTGTAGTAAAAATTATAAATAACGGCAGTAGAGTGACAATTTTGGCTCTAGGATACTTGATTATGTATGCTCCCATTACCCCAGCGATCGCGCCACTTGCTCCTACCGTAGGGACGCCTGACTGCATGGCAAAAAACCAATGAGTCAAACCTGCTAAGACTCCACAAGCTAGATAAAAAAAGAGAAACTTGAGGTGACCTAAATCGTGTTCAATATTGTCGCCAAAAGTCCAGAGAAAGAGCATATTTCCTGCAATATGCATTAAGCCTCCGTGAAGGAATTGGGAGGTAATTAAAGTTAAAATCTCTGGGACGGGTTGATTAGTAGGTACACCATCAAAACTAGCGCTCAACTGTTGAGGAATTGTGGCATAAAGTTGAAAAAAACCATCTAATCCTGCATCCAAAGTTATTTGGTGTAGAAAAACTACCACGTTGATGGCAATTAAAGCATAAACTACAATTGGCGTGCTGTGGGTAGGATTCTCATCGTGAATTGGAATCATGACTAACTAATTCCCAGCATTGCTTCTAGGGTTAGGTACAAAAGAGAGAACCCACCGACAAAAAAACCCACTAAAGCGATCGCCGTGACGGGATTTTTGAGAAAAGGTTTTAGCTGCTGAAGGAAAAACCAGAAAATCCCCAAAGAAAAGCTAATCAGATAGCGGGGATAGCGAGAAACGTTCTGAAAAAAATCCTGCATTATTTTAAATACTAATAAGTTGTATATTTCATTTATTTATTATTCAACATTGAATAATTAACAATCAACATTTTGTAATTGAGAACTTGTTGTTATTGTTATTCCTATCTCCTAGTTTATTCAATAACAGAGAATTGGTTACGACAATTAAAGAGCTTGATGCCATTGCTACTGCTGCCAACACTGGGGATAACAGTACACCATATTGAGGCAACAAAACTCCTGCTGCAATGGGAATTGCCAAGACATTGTAGGCTGAAGCCCAGACTAAGTTTTGCTTGATTTTATTAACCGTGGCGTGACTTAGTTCCAGGGCTTTAATTACGTCTTGTAGTTGATTCTGCATTAGCACAATATCGGCTGTGGCGATCGCTACATCTGTTCCCCCCTGGAGAGATATACCGACATCTGCCTGTGCTAAAGCTGGAGCATCATTAATCCCATCACCGACCATAGCTACTATTTGGTTATCTTGCTGAAGAGATTGAATTAGCTGCGCTTTTTTCTCTGGCTTGACCTCGGAGAAAACTTGAGTAATCTTGAGCTTGTGAGCGATCGCTTGGGCTACTTCTGGGCGATCGCCTGTGAGCAATACCGTATTTAAGTTCAAGGACTGTAGTTGTTGAACAGTTGCTACTGCATCGGGACGTAAACTATCTTCAATGGCGATCAAACCTTGTAAAATGCCTTGATATGCCAGATAAATTACTGTTTTGCCCGATTTTGCTAAAGATAGAGCCTGATCTTCTTGCTGTTGATTGATTTCAATGCCGTGGTTAAGCAACCATTGTCTATTACCTAAATATGCTGGTTGCCCTGCAACCATCCCTGACATTCCCTGACCAATAACTGTGACAAAATCACTGGTATCGAGTAAAGCTAAATCTTGTAACTGGGCTGCGGTTCTGATTGCCCTAGCTAAAGGATGGTTGCTACCGCTTTCAATGGAGGCAGCGATCTGGAGTAGTTGTTGGGCAGTAAGCTCACTAACAGGTATGCATTCCGTAACTTGGGGTTGACCAATCGTTAACGTGCCAGTTTTATCAAACACCACAGTATTTAGCTGCTGGACTCGCTCTAAAACATCACCACCTTTGATCAGAATGCCCGATTCCGCACCAATACTCGTTCCGACTAAAATCGCTGTCGGCGTAGCCAAACCTAAAGCACAGGGACAGGCAATTACCAAAACCGCGATCGCCAATTTAAGACTAAGTAGCAGAGGAGAAGTGGTTACGCTTATTTCTGCCATTTCTGTCATGGGCATATTGAGGGAATGGAGGTCACTTGTTAATACTGAATCCCAAAGATTTGTCCCCACAAAATACCAAAATAGAAAAGTAATCGTGGCGATCGCCATTACCCCATAGGCAAAATAGCCAGCGATCGTATCTGCTAGCTGTTGTACAGGCGCTTTGCGAGTTTGAGCAGCTTCTACTAAGTTAATAATCTTAGCCAAAGCCGTATCTTGACCAATACCCGTTACTTCGATAGTAATTACTCCCGACTGATTAATCGTCCCCGCACGCACTACATCCGAGGTGGTTTTGACCACTGCTACAGATTCCCCTGTTAGCATCGACTCATCGACAGTGGTTTCCCCTGTAATCACAGTGCCATCTACGGGGATTTTTTCCCCTGGCAAGACTCGCAACCATTCCCCAGACTTCAGTTGCTCTACAGGAATTTCAATCGTCTCGGAGTTTGACTGCTTACCGATTAAACGAGCAATAGGCGGTTGTAACATCACCAGCTTTTCTAAGGCAGCAGAAGCTCGATTACGGGCTTTTCCTTCTAAAGTACGTCCTAGTAAAATAAAGCCCAACAACATGACTGGCTCATCAAAAAAGCATTCCCAACCCAAACTAGGGACAAACAGAGCAAAACAGCTAGCTAAATAAGCGCTAACCGTGCCTAATCCCACCAGGGTATTCATATTCGGCATTCCTTGAGCAAGACTGCGCCCACCGTCAACTAGAAGCGATCGCCCTGGAATTAATAGAGCTAAAGTCGCCAAACCAAAGTGAATCCAAATATTGCTCAAGAGGGGTATGGTAGGTAAGCCCAA
>NZ_PVWF01000145.1 GCF_003003995.1 Pleurocapsa sp. CCALA 161
CTCCCTTTTTATCAACGGGGTATGAGAGCTAAAAAGATTATCCTCTCATCCTTTTAAACTCATTGTCACCCCGTGAGGAATCATTACTTGTTTAGCACTACCAATTCTATAACCTATCGCTAACGCGAGATAATCGAGTATTAGTTAGATACGGCAGGATTGGCAGCAACGGTAAATAGAGTTGTTGCTTTATAAAAGGGTCAGAACTGTTGCAAAGTCTATCTTTCTTTATTCTTCGTCTCTAATCTATCTGCTCTATGTGGATTAAGCCGCTTCCAAATAAAAGTTCCATAGCCCCGTTGCCGTCAGCATGAGGCGGTCATCAAAATCAGACACACGATTCCTATAAATAGCTGTGACCGAGTTGTAACGCTTAATCCCAGCATGGGCATGTTCACATACTACCCGCTCAGCACTAAATGCCTTATTCTCCTGTTTCTGAGTCTCAGTGAGTTCTTTCCCTCTCGGCTTTTTATGAGGGAGATGGATGTTCACAAAATCATTGTGCAGACCCTGAAATCCTAAATCGCCTTGGATTTCAACCTCATCTGGAATGTTGTCTACAACGGTTTCTTCTCTGAGCTGACGGATATCGTGAATCTTCCCCGGCTTTGCTGGTGTCAGTAATATGACCCGCTTGTCTGGTGTTGTCCCGGTGATGTGTTTTCGGGTATGCCGTTTTTTCTTGCCTGAGTAATGCTCCTTCTGTTTGTCGTTATCTTGAGGGCGTTGAACAGCGCGTTCGGTGCCATCGAAGATGACTGTCTGGACTTCGGGAAACCGCGCTAAAAATATCTCAATACTCTCAATCTTACGTTCGGGCAACACCATCTTTTGGCTTAAAGCCGTTTCTAAAATCCCTTGAAGTCGATGCACCCAGCGATTACTCCGACCTCGGTCGAGGTCAAAGATGATGCTTAGAACATCGAAGGTCGGGTAGCACTTGAAGTAAAACAAGATGAAGAAAACTTTCGCTTGTGTGCTTTGCAATCGTGCTTTTCTTCCTCCGCCTCTGGCTCGTTTACGGGGTGCTGAATCCTTTTGAAGTGACTCTTCATAAACTGTGCCGAACACTATACACAACTCATCAAATGCTTTTCGATTCAGTCCTGTTAAGGCTCGAAGGATGCGATCATTATTCAACGCACGGGTGATGTTAAGCATCTTCTGACTATCCAACAGAACTTTTGAGCCATTATCTCTTAAAAAGCAACAGGTCTAAAATATAAATTACTAAGAGTTACAGACTTGAGCTGCGCTCCTGTTGATAAAACAGGAGCTTATTTATGGGTAAGTGGATTGACGAAATTGATAACCCTCAATATTGGTCAGAAGAACCAAAACACTGTATTAACTGTACTTGTTATATCAATTATCAAGACGGTACTGGCTGGTGTACAACGTTTGATCGCAAAACAAAAGATTATCATCCAATGACCAATGATTGTCGGCTCAACGGCGCAATTGTTTTAGTCGAAGATAAAGAGAACAATCCCCCAGCATCCGAATATCAACCAGGTAACAAGATCAAACTTATTGAGCCAGAAATTCATCATGCCCAGTGGCAAGAATATCAGGTTGAAGAAGTGCGCCAAAACGAAAATCTTTACCGAGATACCGATACTTATCTTTCTCAATCGCTGTGGTATTACCGCGTAAAAACCAAACACAGTCAGAGTATTTGGCTGGCAGAAAACGCTATCTGCTTGGCAGAACAATCAAATTTAATTTGTACAGAAGAAATATTCTAAAGCTTAACTACATTAACCATGACCAACTATCAAGACTTCGGTTTCAATGGCGAAGAATTTCGTGGCGAAATCGATACTCCCCCTTATTGCCAATTTCTCAACGCTAGCAATAGCGCCTTTGGACTAGCCATAACCCCTGCCAACGCAGAACTAGCTCAATTCAAGCCTACAGACGGCTGGTCAGCAGTTGACCATGAATTTGCCGATGGTACTCAAGAAACTCTGTGGGTAACAAAGCAGCCTCGGATGGTAGTCATCAACCGCTCTACAGCCATGATGAGCGATGGAGCAAAAACTGTCCCTTATGATAGAAAGCTCAAAGAGAAAGATTACAGCGCTTTTAGCTATGTAGTTGTGTGGCTATTAGACCAAAGCAATCAGCCCTTATCAACTCTACCTTTTCGCTTGAGGTGTTCTGGCTATGCTGGAACCACCTTGCTTAAGAATTACCAGTACTATAACAACCCCAATTCCTTTACCAAAAAATTCTTGGAAGTATATAAGTCTCTAACAGGCGATCGCTCAATAAATAAAAATGCGATATTCTACGCTCATGGAGTATATTGCCCAAACTTAGTTAGAGAAAGGGTAACTTCTTCCTATAACGGACAAAGCTCTTTTGCCGTTGTCGTAAATAGCTTTATCCAGCCTACGCCACAAAATTTTAGCTCATTGATTATCAAAAATGGTTCAAAAGTATCAAACCAAATTAAAGAGTATCAAGAAACTACTAAAAGCTGGCTCAAAGGAGAACAACTAAAAGAATCAGTAGAAGAAGCTAGGGATGAAGCCTTAAACTACGAAGCCATCGAGTTTTAGCTTTTAAGATGACTTTTCCACAGCAGGTCTGATTTATCTGGGATGCAACTTTTCCTTGGTTAAAACCAACCTAAATCAACTAATACAAGAAACTAAATTATGGATAACGAATTATACCTTAAGTGTCTCATGCTCTGTAGCGGACACTATCTTTGCGCTAACTATTCTGATAACTGGGAAAATCTATCGGAAAATGAACAACTAGAGTTTATTGGAGATAACTTATGGGAACCTATGGAAAATGAGTCTCCTGAATTAGTTCAATCTGCTATAGAATCTGCTGCGATTGCTACTTACCATTTCATTGAAGACTTAAACCACAAAGTACCAGAAAACAAAACTTCTATCTCTATTGACTGGCATATAGAGGATGTACAAGATATTGCTCAAGAAAAGTTCAATAAAAACCTTTCTGATGAAGATGCCTTTGAAGTTTTAGAGTTCGTTGAAGATAACCATGATGCCTGTGTTGGTATTAATTGGGATGTTATCTACTGTGCCATTGAAACACTAGAACAATCAAACTTTAAATAAGGAAAATAAATAATGACCCTTGAGCCTCAACAGCGGAGTCCTAAAGGACGACGCGAAGCTAGTGCTTTAGCATACACCTTCGGATATGGAATAAGCTCGGGAAACCCGAGCATTTCCTCCGCTCAAAACACCAAGAAATATACTTTCACCGTGGAAGTAAATATAGACGAACTTACTACAACCTATCTAGAAGCAATGGAAACAAATGAGCCTGACAGCTTGAAATCAATGATTGAGCATGAATGCCACTGGATAGAGGGAAGTGGGCTGTACGTGAGAGAAATTAAAGAAGTTATCGAAGTTTTGCCCTCCTAGAAAACCAAAGGGCCATGATTTCTGCTTGATGGAAATCGAGCGCGATCGCTAAACTAAGGAGATTGATTCAGATTTAATGATGTGACAACTCAGCTTAGTTTTCCTGACTATATCCTAGAAAATCGCGCACCCACTCTGCGTGAACTTTGCGATCGCCTCCCAGCAACAACAGCCTCAAAACCAGTTAGATACAGCAATCCATTTAAACGGAAAACTCGCTATCCATCTAACTGGTCTGAGGTGGCACACCACTATAAATCTCTAACAGGATACCGCTGCCAAGTGTGTCATCAGCAATGTCTGCATCCACATGATTCTAGAGCAGGGATGAGTAAATCTCAGATTGCCCAGCAAACCCTAAATGCACATCATGTAGATGGAGATACGTTTAATGATTCTCCAGAAAATATCTTTGTAGTCTGCTCTAGGCATCACTTAGATATCCATCGTGGAACAGGTGGAATCCCACCTAAAGGCCAACAAAACCTATTCAGGTAAAATAATAATTATGAATAATGAACTCTCGCCAATAAAAATAGAATATGAGCCAAGACTAGCTACTTTGGAACAGTACGAAATTCAAAGTCAAGCAGTTGATCTTGCTGGTCTTTGCGCCAGGATGCTAAAGCGAGAATTTGCTGTCGAGAAAGTCATACTATTTGGCTCCATGATTTATCCAGAAGATATAGTGTATGGACACAATATACCTAAAAAATTTATATCTGATATCGATCTTGCAATATTCGGCGGTTTGCCTGACCAAGAATTTTGGAATGGATATATTAAAGCTAGAAATGCCTGCAATGACATGGCTAGATATGCCCATAGATTTTTGAATTTACCATCATTTGAAGTTGATTTAGTACTGGCAAACACTATGGACGAAGATATGCTCGAACAAATTAATGATGGTATCGAACTATGTCTTGAAAATAGTAATAAGTCTATTTCTTTAGCTGATTTGAACGAGAAAATGTATGATTAGTGATTTGAGCAATGGCAAAAAAAAATCTAGGAACTAAGATCGATGCTGAGATCGAACAGCTAGACTATGTTTACAAACGAGTCAAAAAAAATGTAGCTGTGTTGAAGCGTTTAGATGGCTATACTTTTCCTCCAGAAATACAGAAAATAATTGAGCAAGAACAAATAAATTTCATAGACGTTGAGGAAACAATCGAGGACAAGATTGATTCAACTGCTTCAAATTTAGAGAAATACTATTCAGGTGTGGAAAGAATTTTTGAAAGCATCGCCAAAGAATTTGATAAGACTCAACCAGAAGGTGATGGATGGCATCAGCAACTACTCAAGCAAATGCTTAAAGCTATACCAGGCAAAAGGAACGCTGTAATCTCTGAACAAATATTTAAAGAGCTAGGAAAATTCAAAGATTTTCGTAATTTTGAAAAGCATAATTATTTGCGTTCAGTTAATCCAAAAATAGTTATAAATGCTGTTGAAACAAGTTTTATCGAACTTCATCAGCCATTAATGGCACAAATCAAGCAGTTTGCTAATACTCTACCTCAAGAAATGCAGGCTGGAAACGAGGTTACCTTTGAAGAAAAGCAGCAACAATCTTCTCAGGCAAATCGAAAAGAATATTTAACCTATAAAGCAAAAGTCGCCGCCAAAAATCAATCTGAGACAAGCGGTTACTTTGGCAATATTCTACAACAAGAAAAAACTGATATTGCGATCGCTAAACTAATCTTTCAAGAGTTGGCTAATAATCCAAACGAAGCAGAAATCAGAATCAAGCAGGTCATCAGCCAAAGCGATCGCACTCTAAAACTGAAAGAAAATCTAGACAAAGAACAAGTTGGAAAGTATCTAGACAAGATTCTGGCTCAGGCAAAATCTCTAAATAAACCAAGCGAAAGCAAAAAAAATACCCTAGAACAGTAACTACATTTTGAGGCGTTTCACGCCCGTTGGCAAAAAGATTATGGACATAAAACCTTTGATATGTTTGATGACGATATTTATCTTCAGGATCTTATTAACAAGAATCAAGTCAGTGAAACGTTTATGGAATTTCTAAATTAAGAAATCGATGAAGCTTTCTATGATAAATCAGAATTTTTCTGATTTATCAATGAGAGATAAAACGGAAATTGTGAGAAGTGCAATCATTAGTAAACTAAATATTTTAAATCTTGAGCAGATAATCATTAAGTGACCACTAAATATTTAATCGATATACCTAATTTAGACCCTTCAAAACCTTGGATTGTAATTAAAGAATGTGACACTAAAGATAAAGCTATTTCTTTCACTAAAAAAACTTGGGGTGCAGAAAACGGCTATCTATGTTTAATATCCCATGATGGCGAATACTTTAATATTGATGTGCCAAATTTAAATTACACTTCAACGAGTCGCACAGAGTACTCTTACTCAAAACGCGCCGTTCAAAACGCGACGTATAATAATCAATTCTTAACTGTAGAAGGTTTTTATCATAAAGCTGATGCTCTAAATTTTGCTCAAGAGAACTATCAAACAAATGACGATGGTTATGTAAGCTTAATTTCTAGAGTTTAAGGGCTGATTTTTGCGTACCGCAAATGAAAGTGAACAGCACATCACCCAAGAAATATAAGACTACCCCAATTTTTTTTGCGTTTAATAAATTTACCTAAATAATTTAAGTTGATTAACCTCATAAAAATCACCAAATTGTTCTAGTCTAAAATTTCCAAATAACGCTGCAACAAATGCCTGAGCTAAAGTTAAATCATTTAATTTAGCTATTTTTGGTAGAGTATTTACTTCTGGACATAGCTTCAAATGTCGCTCTACTGATTCGATCCAAACTTCGATATTCTCATCATGAGCTAGAGTAAAAATTTCTGACTCGATTAAATCTTCTGCCAGTTCGTCTAAAGCCTCCGTTGCTGATAAAAAATTAATTGACTTAGTTCCCTCACGCTGATAATCTGCTTTGGGCTGAGGCTGAAGGTATTTGGCTAGAAAAACTGTGCTAATGCTCCGCTGAGTAAGTGATGTCAGAAAATCACTGAAACTGCGATCTATTTTGGTATCTATTTCATCAACTTGCGATTGCTGTGATTTTTCTAGTAGAGCATTTGCCTTTTGAAGAATCTGCTCGCTGACAAAATAGATAAGTTCCCCAGAACGTCTAAGTTTTACCTCATCCCGAATGCAGGCAGATCGAATAGTGTCCACTTGTTTAATTAATTGAGCAAAAGAAGTATTTGACAAAACTACAAACTAGATAAGTCTTTAATCAAAATAGATTTTCTCACAGAATCTCTAGCAGATACGCATTTTTTTGCTTTGAATAGATGTTAGTTCCGCAATCATCTCCTGTCACAATGCCTATGCGATCGATTAAATCAACGCTTATTTTAGCTAGAATTAATTTTGAATGCTCGACGTGAAAAAATTAGGATGGTAGCAGTTCAAGTTTAGTGGTTAATTTTGCAGGCATTCTGGACAACTC
The DNA here is from genome assembly GCF_003003995.1 of Pleurocapsa sp. CCALA 161. GTDB lineage: Bacteria > Cyanobacteriota > Cyanobacteriia > Cyanobacteriales > Xenococcaceae > Waterburya. The sequence continues at coordinate 6,892 of NZ_PVWF01000145.1, forward strand.
TCTGGATTCAACCAGTAAATCAGTCCAAAACAATCTATTCCATACTCTGCTTCTAAATGAGATAGAAGCTTTTGAATGTAATCCTCAAGTTCTGGCTGTCTTAGTCCGCAGACGTGTTGAGGTAACATTTGATGAGATAGTTTATTCCCTTGATAAATCTTGAGGGCGATCGCATGAACATATTGATTTTCTTTGCCGTAAATTTCAAGTTCGGCGCGATAGGCTTCAGGCAATATTGGTTCTATTGTAGCAATGCCTTTTTGCTTTGCAGCATTTTGACGACGTTTGGCGTTTACCTTACCAGGATTTCTCAGGCGATTTCGCTTAATGCGACAATTATGCCCGACATAACATTCTGGATGCTTTTTTTTAGCCTGATCCTCTGTGCGATAATTCTTAGCACAGTAAAGACAGGTAGGATTAGGTTTTCTACCCATTAGTCAGATTTAAATCAGATTCAACAAGTCGATTGCATATGCGAAGCGGTATCCTTTAGGACAAGCTGCTTGCAAAGCAGCGTGCCTCGACTTTAAAATCGACACGTTCATTATTCCTAATTTACTTCAAAGATAAAACTATTTTTAGAGCAGTATCTACCTTTGCTAAATCCTTTTCACTCAAACTACCCCATTTGCGTGACAGACGAGATTTGGCGATCGCTCTAATTTGTTCGCACTTGATAATACTGTCTTGAGTCAAACCGTTACCATCCGTTGCTTTGACTAAATGATGACTGGGATAAATCTTTTTTTCTGGGGTAAATTTAGTAATTGGCACAACTACTACTATAGGGGAGCTGCGGTTAATTCCATCTCGACTAACTATTACTATATGCGAAGCGGTATCCTTTAGGATCGGTCGCCTCCCAGCTTGCTCTGAATCTTGAGTTGGATCTAAATCTGCCTGATAAATGTCTCCTCTAATCATCGTTGGAGGTCGCTACTTCGAGATCGCTTTGGGTAAACTCTAATTCAATCGCCAACGTCTCGGCTATATAATCTGAATCGCTTGCCATCATTGTAAACTCATTATCGATTAATTCTTCCTTCCTCAGTTCAACCCAATTTTGTAAAGCCTCAATTATAAGCTGATTACGGGTAGCAATTCCTCCGCTACCAACTAGAGCGTCAGCTTCAGCCACTAGAGCATCTGGAATAGTAATAGTAGTACGCATTGATGTTTAAAATGATGTAATTTTTGATATCAATAATTATAGCAAAATAGCCATGATTAAATCAATATACGCTTAAACCCTGTATCTTAATTGATTTCGGCTACTAGAACACCGATTCAGTAATCGAAAACCAGAACTGATTTACTGTTGAGCGATTTGAATACTATCTAAAAAACGGCACATAATTCGCGAGTTACAATCGCGAATTATTACTCTTATACACAATTTTGGGGAAGTGGGGAATGCAGAGCGGTAAAATAAGCTTTTTATCAACAGAAGCAGAATTCGCCCATGCGCCCAGAACCTTGGAATCCGCCGATTGAGTTGTCAAAGAAAGAGGCAAAAATCGTGAAACTTATTAAACGAGCCAAACTGTTTGTGTTTCTGCGAGAAATCCGCCACTTATTGTTTGATGAAGGTTTTCAAGAAGAACTATCCCAGATGTATGCAGAAGCGGAGAAAGGGCATCCTCCTGTTCCCCCAGCACAACTGGCATTGACGGTTATCCTACAAGCTTATACTAAAGCATCCGATGCCGAAGCCATAGAAGCTCTGACGATGGATAGGCGTTGGCAGTTAGTGTTGAATTGTCTTGATTGTGAACAAGCTCCCTTTTCTCAGGCGACACTGGTGAGATTTCGACAAGCTTTAATCATTCATCAACTTGACCGACGTTTGATTGAAAGAACCGTGGAATTAGCCCAAAAGACCAAAAAGTTCGGTTCACGACAATTGCGAGCTGCCCTGGATTCTTCTCCGTTGTGGGGAGCAGCGAAGGTGGAAGACACCTATAATTTATTGGGTCATGCTCTGAAAAAAGCGTTGAGCGTGATAGCTCGTCAACAGGGGCGGGAGTTGACAGCGATCGCTTGTGAGATGGAAGCTGACCTGGTAGCAGGGCCAAGTTTAAAAGCAGCATTAGACTTGAATTGGGAGAACCCCGATGAGCGGAATTTGGCTTTAGGGATGGTATTGGGCGTGTTATCGCAAGTGGAAACCCATTTAGAGCAGCAAGAGGATGCTAAGTCTCATCCCCTGGTTCTCTCTAGCCTGGAAACAGCGAGACAAATCAAGGCACAAGATGTGGAACTGGATGAGCTTGGAGAACTCAAACTACGAAAGGGAGTTGCTAAAAACCGACGGATTACCATTGAAGATGAAGAAATGCGTCATGGTCGTAAAAACCGTAGCAAAAGGTTTGATGGTTATAAGCGTCATATTCTCAAGGATTTAGATACAGGATTGGTGCGAGCCGTGGGTATCACCATGGCAAATGTAGCAGAGGCTTCTGTAACTGAAGCGATCGCTAATGATTTGGAGCATCAAAAAGCTCAGTTGAGCGAGTTACACATTGACCGAGCTTACTTGAGTAGCTCCTTGGTCAAGAATCGAGACTCACAGTTGACCATTTATTGTAAAGCTTGGCGGGTATCTAATGGTCAGAAATTTGCCAAATCTGCTTTTGTTTTAGATTGGGAATCGGGAAGGATTACTTGTCCTAATCAAGTCAGTTTACCTTTCCGCGAGGGAGGCAAAGTGCAGTTTCCCGCAGTAACTTGTGCCAATTGCCCTCTGAGACAAAAGTGTACCACCAGCAAGAAAGGGCGTAGTATTTCGATTCACAGAGATGAGAAATTCATTGCTGAACTACGATCTCGTCAATTAACTCACGGGGTGACAATGAGTTTAAAAGGATGAGAGGATAATCTTTTTAGCTCTCATACCCCGTTGATAAAAAGGGAG
>NZ_PVWF01000146.1 GCF_003003995.1 Pleurocapsa sp. CCALA 161
TCCCGTAGGAGGAGGACATTGACGCAGCTGGTCAATTTCTGCCCAATCAATCCCAGTCGCTGAAGCCTGCTTAATCTTTGATACACCTAATTTACTTAGTTTTTTGGCTGTATCCTGAGTGGTGGCGTAGGCGATCGCACTCTTGCGAGCAGTCAGACGAGTCAAAGGGTCTAGTTCACCAATACCCCGCCAAATTTCGCGTAAATATTCGTAAAGCTTGTTCTTGATGCTAAAATCAACCCAAAATTTAGAGGGAGCTGATTCTCCTCCACCTACGGGACCCCAAATAAAGGGAATCGGTAACAAAGACAGTAAACTGGGGACAGAATAACGAACAAAGGTAACATGATGGGCAAGATCAAAATTTATTTGGCGATGCAGTTTTTGGGCTACAAAGTAAGCCTGGATTTGCCAAAAATAATAGTGCAGTTGGATCGCCCCAGATTGTCCCCAGCGCAAACTATCTTGCCAAAAAGGGAGGGTAAAATAAACAAACTGAAGATTGGGAATTGGATTACGCTTCAGCTCTGCCTCAATCGCTTCTTTACTTTCATCTGGACGAGTTAATACCCAAACCTGATGATATTGCGCCACTTCCTTGGCGAAATTCCAACCAACCCCTCGCTCTGATCCTTTTCCTGGTTCACAGGAATATGCTGATAGTAAAACTTTCATTTAATTTTAGGTAGTAATAATATTTGGTAAAAAATAGCAAGTTGAATAAAATTAAGTCGATATTAATCTGCAAGTATTGCATTTTTTGATTGAACGACCTGCTCATATAGCTGGGCTGTTTTTTCAGCGGTTTTTTTCCAGCTAAACTCTTTTATGCGTGCGAAACCTCGGTCAATTAAATCTTGACGAAAATCCCGATCGCGATTGATACGCAATACGGCTTCAGTTATGGCAGCAACGTCGGTGGGTTCTACTAAAACTGCGGCATCTCCTACCACTTCTGGGATGGCAGAAACATTACTAGTAATTGTCGGCGTACCGCAAGCCATAGCTTCTAAAACCGTCAGCCCAAAACCTTCATAAAGAGAGGGGGCGACAAGAGCATCAGCAGCACAATAAAAGTTAATCACCGCCTCTCGTTCGGGATTACTGACAAAAGTAATGTGTGGGCTTAAATTATTAGCTTTGATATATTGCTCCTGTTCAAGATGAAAATCTCCGCCAACTTTCCAAAGACGAACAGGGATACCTTGCTCGGCGATCGCTTTAATTACTTTTAAGACCGTTTCAATATTTTTGCGCTGTTGATTAGAACCCACATGCAGCAAGCAAATCTCATCAGGAGATTTGGCATATTGTTGTTTCCAGTCAGTTACTGTTTTTTTGTCTGGGATATTAAATACTGTATCCACACCATTGGGAACGATCTCGATTTTTGCTGGAGAGATGTTTAACCAATGAGCGACATCTTTAGCTGTGTTGCTCGAAACAGCAATAATACTGTCGGCGACGGTAATTCCCTTGACACAATATTGCCAAACCGCCAGACTAAAAGCGGGAAAGCGAGCTTGATTTTTCATAATTTCAGGATAGATAAACTGCACTAAATCGTGACAAGTAACTACCACAGGCTTGCCAATCTTTTTTAGTCCATAGGCAATGTGAGCATCAGAGTGATCGATAATGTGGAACAGATCGGCATCTACTTGTTTAACAGCCTGCGGATGATGATAGAAACGCTCGTAGTATTTACGGATAGGATTGCCTGTATGCCAAAGATTTTCTAGATTTTTACTCCAGGGTTGAGGGGCTATTTCTAGAATCTCCCAATCTGGTCTAAGCTTTTTTAGTTCAACCACCAAGTTATCGGTATAAACATCCATACTAAAAGCAACTTTTGGCTCTCGTCTGACAATCGCTATTCTCATTTATTCTTCTCCTAAATAATTTAAGATCATTATTTTTACTATTAAAATCAAATCTCTAAGATGTTAGATATATTGAGAAATCAGCTTGTTTCTTTGCATCAAGGCGATCGCCAACCAGCTAAACAAAAAACTAGAGATGGAGTAAATCAACATGGATGTAATCGAAACGCTTTGAGTAACTTGCGGTATAGTTTTCGTCAGTAAAATCTCGACAATGCTTTTGACTAAGGGATGTACCAAGTAAATTCCAAAAGAACATAATCCGAGATTAGTAATTAAATTGCTGTTAGAAATATGCTTAGAAACCGCAATTCCAAATAGCAACAAAGAGTAAGCAATTAATAACTCACTCACCGCCTTGGGCAAATACTTTGCTCCCAAAATATCTATTAGTAAAAAAAATCCCCATATGGCAGTTACGTTTGCTGGTCGATCTAGCCACTGTGTATCTTTTCTCAAGATTGCCTGGAGCAATAGAGCGATCGCCAAGTAGGGAAAACATCTAATTAACCAGGCCAAGTTAACTAAAATACATCTCCAAACTTGAGCAAAAATATCGTCCCAGTTAGCTGCTGGAAATAACTGCACAAAAGCATCATAATTCCCAAGGTTAAAGTCGTTGTTAGAAACTATCAAGAGCTGATAGAGTAAAGTGCTGACTGTAGCCAAAAATGACAGCAGAAAAATTGAGTGTTTTACTTGGTTGAGATAATTTGCTAAATAAAGCAGCGTCGTTCCAACTAGTAACAGGGGAAGAAAATAGAGATGATAAGAAGCTGCACCCATAAAAATGACAGCTACAGGATCTGGCAGTAGTTGCTGTATTGATCTTGTTTCTTTCGTCAAAAAAGCAATCGCTAATTTAGCAATAACATAAAGCAAGCTCCAGCATAGATAGGGCAGCACAATTCGCTGAATTTTCTTTTGCCAAAAAGCGCGATCAATTTTTAACGGCGTTCTGATGGTATTAAAGTAAAAAGATGCTGCTAAAAAAAACGGTACAGCAAAGTAAAATAAATAGCGAAATTGAATGGCGCGATCGCTAATTGGCACGCCCCAAGTTTCATCCCCTGAATGGACTAAAATGACGGCGAAGGCTGCTAACCCACGACACAAATCGATGCCTGCTGCTCTATGTGTTTCGCTCATGAATCACTTCAATGTTGAAATTAATTTTTGCCACTGCTCGACTAATCTTTGAGCAATTCGTTCGTGAGAATAATAATGTTTTACTCTCTCTATTCCATAGTTCCCCATTTCCTCTCGCCAATTGCGATCACAAATAAGCCGTTTTAAAATTTTGGCTAAAGCCACGGAATCTCCTTCAGGAAAAACCAAGTCATCCCTAGCAATTACGTGGGGAATCTCTCCACAGCTAGAACCAACTACAGGAATACCCATAGCCATAGCTTCAATAATGACGTGACCGAACTGTTCCTTCCAGGTGGCAACAGTACGAGAGGGTAAAACTAAGACATCAAATTTGCCTAACTCTTTAGGTGCTGCTTCATGACGTACCGCACCCCGCCAGATTAATCGCTCGTTAATCTGCAAAATTTCTGCTTTTTGGCGTAGGTCTGCTTCGCTTTCACCCGAACCGCAGAGAGTAACCTGAAAATCTAAATCCTGTTCCTGAAGCTGTCTCACGGCAGTAAATAAAATATCCAGCCCTTTTTCGGGAACTAGCCTTCCCAGAAAACCAATATTTATTTGATCTTGAGGTGATTTTCTTGCCAAGGGAGTAAACAACTTGGTATCTACTCCCATTTGTGGCATGACCTCGATCTGCCCCTGATAGTTCCAGCTACGCATTACCTCGGCACCGTCTTGATTACCAGCCAGATAAAGCTTGCTGACTCCCATAACAAAGTTCCGTATCCAACGACGAAAGAGCGATAAAGAGCGTAATTGATTCTCCCAGCCAAATACCACCATTGGTTTACGAAATAACCTTGCCCAAAAAGCAGCCTCAAAAGCACAGAGGGAAAAAATTTCTTCTTCTACCTGAATCACATCAGGTTTAAAGTCATTAATTACCTGCCAAATCTTCCAGGGATGATAAAGATGAGCGCCGACTCTACCAGAGAACCAAACTGGGGCAGAGTAAGTTTTTATTTCAGAAAAGGGAGTTTCCAGCTCAATGATGCGCTTCCATTCTAGAGCCTGCCAGTTACTAGGAGCCAGTAAACCAACCTCTACTAATCCCGTATCGGCGATCGCTTTGAGCTTACCCTGATTTACCCCCACCACATAAGTATGGCTGATAAATAAAACCCTTATTTTTTGCCCCGTAGAAGCTGATGCACAAGCTTTAGAGACATTTGCCGACTCAATAGTGTTATACATAAAATTATTAAGTAATATAAATTTAAACTTGTGCCTGCTGCTCAAATTTCAGCCGCTTTTCATGCCAAGCCAACCCAAGCAACATAGAAAGAAACAACATATAGCCAGGTTCTTCAAGTTGAGTAAAAACAAACCCTAAAACCAGAGTCGCCAGCAGGGTAATTTTCAAGGAATTATCTACGCCAAAATATTGCCAAATTAAAGAGGCCAAATACATGTAAGCTCCCAGACCTAATAGACCAAGATCACCCCAAATTCCAGCCCAGCCAAAAATAGGACTAAATAGACTTGAGCCAGTAGCCAACCAAAAACTATCAATAAACTCGCGAGATTGTACCCCAATAGAAGTAGTAGTTGCCCCTAAAGGTTTAAGAATTAAGCTATAGTCCTGCAAAAACCATGCTCCCAAACGGCTCACCGTATGACCAGGACCCAAGCCAAATAGCCAGTTGGCTGGAGATTTAAACTCAGCCAGGATTGCTTTGACTGAATAAAGTTTAGTAAACCAAGCATCTCCATTTTTTCCATATAAATCTGGCCTCGCCCAGGCTGTAAAAGCATTAAACGCCTCCAGATTTTGAACACACCAGAAAAAAATCATCCCAGTAATCATAATGCCCAGCAATAGCTGAATGGTTTTCCCTACATCTTTAAAATTAAAGATAATTAAAATTATCCATGCCAAAAAATAAGCAAATATAAGTTGCTTCGAATCAGAAAAAAGTAGTTGCCATGACGCTGCCAACATAGTTGTAACTCTGACCCACAGGGGAAAGTTTTTGCCGTTTGCCAAAAAATAAAGAGCAAATGCCAGAGATACTGATGCCGATACATAATTACCTGCTCCTGAGACAAAAAATACTCCTCCGCAACCGTCAGTACCGTCAAATCCTTGGGCATCGATTTTCCCTCCATCAATCAGCGGTTTTTGCACCGCAGCTAGCAAAAAGTTAATTCCTACCGATGCCATCAACCAATTTTTAAGCCGACTAAAAGATTTTACTGACATGGGAATACAGACAATAGTCACTAAAAACATCATTGGCTCTCCCAGCATCATGAAGCTGATAATGGCGTTGATAAAGCTAGCCCGATTCCAAATGGCACTAACTAAAATTGCAATTAGAAAAATCAACATACCCCCGAGCAAAGAATGTACTAACATAGATTGCTGCGAGTTTTTGGCCGTTGCCGTAGCTAAAGCAATTCCCATAATCAAAGGAACAACCACAAAATGAGCATGAATTAAAATTGCTGGAGCCGAAGTTAAAGTAATAAAAATCCGTCCATAGAAAACAAGACAAAAAGCCAAAATAATCAAGTTAATATTACTTGCCCAGGTCAATTTTGGCTTTCTGCTAACTGGTTCGGCACTATTAAACATAATTAATGCAGGTACATATAACTATTACAGTTGAGGTTATTGAGTCCGATTGAGTCAGGTAAGATTTACGTTTGATTGGTATTTGAAGAAGATAAAACTTTGACCGCTGTTGCCAAGATTGCTAACTCATCAGTTCCTTAAGCTTGGTAGTTGTCCAGCCAATCAATTTAGGACGATGATGGGGAGCATATAGCCAAGAAATAGCTGGCTTGGCTAGGGAAAGAGGCATTAAGCCTACCCAGATAAACCACAGACTGTAAAAAATGCGCTTAGGCAAATTAAAGTTTGAATATTTCCAGAGACTTCTAATTCCTTGATAAATTAGCTGACTAGAGCGATCGCTCTCTACAGGATGATTTTGGGCATTAAGTCTCAAGGAAATAATTCTTGACCACAGTCGACCAATCGAACGCTGCTCTAAATCTGGAGGAATCTGGTAGCCTAATTCCTGAGCTTTGTTGGTTATCAAGGCAAAATTTTGCAGATCGTGATGGACAAACCGTTTAAAGCGATCGCCCGTCACCGTAGACAAGGCCCACTGGTTACTATCGTGAACTCGATAAGCTCCTAAAGCATGGTCAACTGCCATCACTTCACCGTAAAATGGCACTTGAAAAGATAGGTAATCATCAGCAGTTAGCTTATATTCATCGGGAATAGGAAATAGGTCAGTTAGTGCCTGACGATTTAGAGCATTTCCGCTAGTGGGTGTACTGACATAACCGCTAGTTTCCAAAAGCATCTGCCAGACTTTCCCCTGGGAAAGAGGAAGCGTACCTTGAGGTGACGAATAACCAAGGGATTCACCAACGCTATTCACGACATCTAAGCGATAATGTACCTTAGCCAAATCGGGTCGCCAGACTTTAACGATCTCCGCCACAGCTTGAGGAAACAAATAATCATCTGAATCGAGAAAAATAATAATTTCTCCCTGACTACGGGCAAAGCCACTGTTAAAAGCTGCTGCCTGCTTGCCATTGGGTTGTAAAATTGGGATGATGCGATCGCCATATTCAGCAATAATGTGTCGGGAATTATCCGTAGAACCATCATCGACCACAATTACCTCAATTTGCTCATAGCTTTGACTTAAGGCGCTATTAATTGCCTCGCTTAAAAAGCGATCATAATTGTAATTATTAATAATAATACTGACTAAAGGTTTAAGAGTTAATGTATTCATTTATTGAAATTGAGCTAAAAGATTTGTTTGGTTTAACACTATTGCAATAAGACTATTTTTCAAGTTCAGCTAGTAACTGTTTGACAGTTGCCCCCGCTATCGACCAGTTGAGTCGTGAATTATACTCATAAAAAGCAGAAAGGGCTAAATTTATATAATTTGAATAATCAGCAAAAATATTGGTAATGTAATCACAGCAATCGTTAATCTGAGTATCTTGATTAAATAGCTTTCCGTTAATATCATTGTGAATGATGGTAGGAATACCACCAACCTTTGTCGATAAACAAGGAACTCCTAAATAATTAGCTTCACAAAATACTATTGGGGTACAATCTGCTCTTGTCGGCAGAATGAGAAAATGAGAATCAAGAATTAATTTTTGAATTTTTTCTTTTCCTTCATTAGTAGACTTACTAATAAACCCCAAAGATTTGATAAATTTAGGTATTGGCTCATCAATTTGTGGTTGACAACCAACGATAGTTAATTCCGTTTTCAAGCCTTGCTGATTTAATTGTTTAGCAATAGAATAAGCGATATCCCCGCCTTTTCTAATCCATTCCACACCAATAAATAGAAGCTTGCAAATATCTGTTGGTCGATTCGCGATCGCATCTTTAATTTGAGTAAAATTTAGTTCGTTGTTAATATTTGCCCCAAATGGAACGACCTTAACTTTATTCGAATCGGCTTGATAAAAATTAATCGCTGATTGAGCTGCCCAATCAGAAGAGTAAATTGCTAGTTGACACTTTTCTAAAGCCAATTTTTCCATGTTATGCCAGTTATAAACAACATTGGGATGCAAATTGCTGTACTGGGGATAAAAATCGACAAGATTGGCAAAAGTAGCATCTGCCCAAAAAGCAATAGGTAGATCGCACTCTAGATAAGCAATTGGCTCAACTGTTGCGCTAAAGACAATTTGAGCTTTTTGTTGGGCAAGTTTTCTAGTTATCTGATGAGCATAATTTTTTAATCTCTGGGGATCGGGGTTTTTTTCATAGTGTTTTTGATACACAAGTTCGTAGTAGTGTCGTTTGAGCTTGCGAATTGCTTTAAATAATGGTGGGTCTGTCAAAGGTCCAAGGTGATCGATATCAATGCCTTGAAACTTCAATGATTGAGCGATGTAATATCCCGATCCTGACCACTCGTGAGATCCTGTTAATGTTGTTGAATCGTAGGTCGTTACGTATGCTAATTTCATGGGTTGATGTAACTGGGATTTTGATTAACAAAGGTTGACGATGAAAGTAACATTTATGCTCAAAAAAGCTGACCGAAAGCAAATGTTATTTATTTCACTATAAAAACCAAACTATTAACTACTGATTTAAGACTACGGTTTGATAATTACCCGATTGGGTAATACAACCTTGTTCCAAACGATAGATGCGATCGCAATGTTCGATTGTGCTTAAACGATGAGCAATAATAATAATGGTTTTACTGCCTGAAAGCGCTTTGGTGGCATCAGTAATTAAATTTTCGGTTTCATTATCTAAAGCAGCCGTCGCCTCGTCAAATACTAGAATCTCTTTCTCATGATAGAGCGCCCGAGCAATTCCTACTCGTTGTCGTTGACCTCCAGAAAGCAACACCCCTCTTTCTCCCACAGTAGTATTTAGACCCATAGGTAATCTTTCAATTACCTCATTTAGTTGAGCTGCATTTACTGCTGCTTGAAGTTTCTGGTAATCAATTTGATTGTCAGGGACACCAAAAGCAATGTTTCTCTCTAAAGTGTCATCAATCAGAAAGATTGATTGAGGAACATAGCCAATCAAATTCTGCCAGGCTCTGATTTTATCTTTAACCGAGATTCCGTCCACCAAAATATCGCCACTTTGAGGATCAAGCAAACCCATCAGCACATCTACCAAAGTTGTCTTGCCCGAGCCAGACTTACCAATTAAACCAATAGAATGACCTTTTTCAATCGTTAAGCTAACCTGCTCTAAAGCATTAGTCTTGGCATTAGGATATTTGTATACTAAATTCTCAATCTTAATCTGCGTTTGAAAACTAAGCTTTGGCTGTGGCTGAGAGTGGTGTGCAGGCACAAGCTTTTTATTTTGTGATTCAAATTCTTCTGCTTCCTTCAATTCAGCATGTATTGAATCAAGGGAATGAATGTTATAGCGAATCACGCTGATACAGGAGATGGTGTTGCCAGCAGCTGGCAGCAAACGAATCGAAGCGATCGCAAAAACACCAAATATTGAGGTGATATTTTGACTATCATCCTGATTAAAAGTGACAAACAAAAAAGCAAACACAATCAAAAAGCTTATAATGACCGCTTCAACAACATAACGAGGAAGGTTAGAATAGCCAGAAGCCAAACCCATATTGGTTGAATATTTTTTGGCTGCTGAATCCATTTGAGCCTCAAAGTACGGCTCACAACCAATTATTCTGGTTTCCTTGAGACCACCTAGTCCATGGTTAAGAATGCGAATTATTTCCGCTGAAGCATCGAAACCCTGTTTACCCCAATAAGCCAACTTATCTTTTAAAGGATTTAAAATTAACAAAGAGATCAAAAGCACTACAGTAATTCCGAGTGAGGCAGCAGCATTAGTTAATATTAATAAAGTAACCAGAGCAATTATTACTACTCCATTTGAGATTGCCGTCAGCAAAGATAAAACCAAACCAATGCAAAAGCGATCTGTATATGTAACGATACTTTGTACTAAATCAGCGGAATTTCTGCTTAAGTGAAGTGTATAAGGAGCAGACAAATAGGACTGCATTAACTTAGAAGATAAATTACCTTTCAAACTATGGGAAAATTCGGCAATAGATTTTTGGGTAAAAAACGATAATGCACTTTTAACGTAAAAAACAATAATAGTTAAGATACCAAAATAAAGTATGAATTTTTCTGGTGAATTAATGGATAACTTGACGTATAAACCTTGAAGCAAAACGTTGCTATTAATATATTCTGGGT
>NZ_PVWF01000027.1 GCF_003003995.1 Pleurocapsa sp. CCALA 161
GTGTAAGTTTCGGGTAAATGTTGTTGAATAATTTGTCTGGCTCCGCTATCTGAATTGAGCCGCAAGAGTTCAAAGAAATAGCGCTCGCTCAATAACGCTGGAACACCAACAGTTTCTGAATAAGTCGTTGCTACAATCTGATAATTTGTGGACTGGTAGGCTACTATTAGCTGATTAATCAGCGCTGTCGAAACAAAGGGTTGGTCACACACTAGAATTAGCACTGCGTTTAAGGCGGGTTTCTGTTCCAATGCAGAAAAAGCAATATGACCGTTGCGGTGAGTAGTTTCATTTTCGTCCTGTCTATTCAGTGTGAGCAGCAAAATCAACGACCAGTCATTTGCTCTAGCTTTTCGGGATATCTCGCTCCTTGCACCATAATCTCGGAGGCAGCATCATTGATGCCATGTAGATCGTCAGGCGTGAGTTCGACCAAGGCTGCCCCAATGTTTTCCTCTAGGCGATGCAGCTTTGTAGTGCCTGGAATCGGCACAATCCAGGGTTTCTGCGCCAGCAGCCAAGCGATCGCAATTTGAGCCAGGGTCGCCTGCTTTTGTTCTGCGATACTGCCAAGCAGATCGATCAGTGCTTGATTTGCCTTAAGTGCCTCTGGTGTGAACCGAGGCAGAGTGCTGCGAAAATCGGAATTATCAAAGGTCGTGGTTTGATCGATTTTGCCTGTGAGATAGCCCTTGCCTAGAGGACTATATGGAACCAAACCGATTCCGAGTTCTTCAAGGGTCGGAATTACTTCCGCTTCAGGTTTTCTCCACCACAGTGAGTATTCACTTTGGAGCGCAGTAACTGGCTGGACTGCATGGGCGCGACGAATTGTTTGTACCCCTGCTTCAGACAGTCCAAAGTGCTTTACCTTGCCTGCCCCAATGAGTTCCTTCACCGCTCCTGCTACATCTTCGATCGGCACGTTCGGGTCAACTCGATGCTGATAGAGCAGGTCGATCGTTTCCACCTTGAGCCGTTTGAGCGAACCCTCTACCGCCTGCTTGATGTGTTCCGGTCGGCTATTGAGTCCAGGCGAACCCTTCATTCCGCGAGGATCGGAATTCGGACTGATATCGAACCCGAATTTAGTGGCGATCGCCACTTGTCCCCGAAAAGGAGCAAGTGCCTCACCCACCAATTCTTCATTCAAGAACGGACCGTAAACCTCAGCGGTGTCAAAGAAGGTGATGCCGCGATCGACTGCTGCCCGAAGTAGAGCAGTCATCTCCTGCTTGTCTTTAGGCGGACCATAGGAAAAGCTCATTCCCATGCAGCCTAGCCCGATTGCTGATACTTCTAAATTGCTGTTTCCAAGTTTGCGTTTTTGCATTGTTTTTCTGCTTTAATGTGTTAATAAGTTGGCACGCATTCACGTCGTCCGCCCTGTCTGGCTAGTGGCTGTGAAACCTCACTTCGGCGTTGTCGCTCCTATCTACGGGACTGTTCCTTAATTCGTTGGATCGCGGCGTTGAACCCGTCGGGGGTGCCGCTGGAACCTGCGAGTCGCCCCACTCTCAGCTCGTCGATGGGTCTCCCGACGACCTCCGCCGGAACCGCCTCGGCGAAACGCTCCTGGTAGTCGAGCGAGGTCGGATCTGTGGCATGGGGGGTGACCTCGATGGCGGTGATAGCGTTGTCGGACAGGGTGGCGGTCACGGTAATGGATGAGGGGAGACTTCCGTATTGACCGGTCGCGGTGTAAACACCGTCTGCGTAAGAGGAGTCTTGACTCGATGCCGATCTCGAACGGGTGACAACGGTATTCGGGGCAGATACCGGACGCGCGGCTTCCCTATCTACAGTCGCACATCCAGCTACGATCAGAGCCGCAGAAATCCATACTATTGGGACTTTCATCATCTTGCTCAGTCTAGTCATACTTTTTCCTTTACTTTGTAGGTCGTGTGGCTTGCTCATATGTCACTCTGTTGGCTGTAGTTATAGGCATGGGTTCTGCTGAGAAATGCGCGCTCATGAGAAAAGCTTGCCGTCGAAGTTCTGCGAGATCTCAGCCCAACCATCGGCAAACATCCGCACGTATGAGAACCTAAAGACCTCTGCCAAACGGTCTGCCCTTGTGAAGAAGAGCGCCGTCGCCAGTCCATCGGCGATCGCGGCATCATCAGCAACCACCCACGTCGCGACCACATTCTGAACTGGGATGCCAGTCCGGGCATCAAGTACGTGGTGCAGACCGTCGCCCCAAGCGCGTTTGTTGACCGCAGAGGCGCACAGGGCACGATCTTGCAGGTTGACCACGCCGATCGCCAGCCGAGGGTCGAATGGGTGCTCAAGCCCAACCCGGAGGCTGGACTCACCCGAATAGCGCATATCTCCGCTACCATCGACAACGAACTGGGTGAATCCGTTCTCGCGCAGGATATCAGAGACGATATCCACGAGGTAGCCTTTCCCTGCCGCGCCAACGTCAATTAAGAGTGGACGCTGTGTAACGATCAATGTGCCGTCCCGGATAATGTCCTTCGACCAAGTGGCTCTCCCCCTAGCGTATGCTTCGGCTCGGACAATTTTCGGCGCGGGCGTGAGTGAGTACGTCTGGTCGTAGCCGAGGAGTTCGAGGTCTCGTCCGACGAGCGGGTCTACTGCACCTGCGGTCACTGTGTGAAGCCGATCATAGAGATCGAAGAGGGCAAGCGAGTCGGCGGGAAGGTCGAAACAGCCACCCTCTGGAGCGGCGGCTATCCGAGACACGAGAGAGTCCGGGCGGAACCGCGAGTACGTGGTGTCGAATTCTTCAATCCGCTTGAGAATCCGCTGCTGCAACTGACGGTTTAACGGCTCGTAGGTTTCGATCTCCCATTGGGTTCCGATGGAATCGAACGTGAATACGAACCTGCTGACGCTGTCCTCCGCTACGTAGGTTGTATAGTCACTACTGATCCGCTTCGGTGCGTCGCCCATTGTGCCATGCGAGATTGACTCCTGCTTGTCCGCCGCCGAACCGTAGCCAAAGCTCAGTCCTACACCGCCCAGCCCGATCGCTGAAACTTCTAAGTTGCTGTTGCCAAGTTTGCGCTTTTGCATTCTTTGAACTCCTGTCTTTTGATTTAAAGGTCGAACTGTCTGACTCTACGATCAGGTCTAATATTGTTCATCTGGCTTGGCTTACTAGGTTCTGTTCCAAATGACTCAAAAGAGTAGCCTTGGAACGTTCATCTCTTCGGGGGCGCTTCTACGCCCGAGAAGACCTGCACTGCCTCTGGGAGGCGTGCCCCACGGATCTGGATCGCCAAAACAGACCGGTTCAGTTCGGCGAGTTCGACAGGCGTGAATTGGACGGCTACCGCGCCAATGTTCTCAATCATGTGCGGCATCTGTGTCGTGCCAGGAATGGGGACGATCCATGGCTTCTGTGCCAAGAGCCACGCCAGCGCGATTTGGGCAGGAGTGGCTTGTTTCCGCACAGCCCAGGTTTTGACTAAATCCACGAGCACCAGGTTGTGCGGCAGATTTTCGGGCGAGAACCGGGACTCAACGCCGCGAATGTCACCAGGAGCGAACCGCGTTTGGGCATCAATGGCACCCGTCAGGAAACCCACGCCAAGCCGACTCCACGGAACAAAGCCGATGCCCAGTTCCTTGCAGAGAGGGATTACCACTTCTTCTGGTCCACGCCACAGCATTGAATATTCGTTCTGGACGGCGCTAACGGGCAGCGCGGCATGAGCGCGGCGTAACGTGTTCGGACCCATCTCGGACAGTCCCCAGTGCAGAACCTTACCTTGCGCCATCAGCTCCTTGACCGCGCCGGCGACATCCTCGATCGGAACCTGCGGGTCAACGCGGTGCTGGTAGAGGAGATCGATGCGATCGGTGCGGAGGCGCTTGAGCATCCCTTCGACGACCAACTTGATATGATCTGGGCGACTGTTGCGTCCCGGTCGCCGCACGCCCGTCTCAAGATCGACATTGAAGCCGAACTTCGATGTGATCACAACCTTGTCTCGGAACGGTGCCACGCCTTCGCCGAGGATGCGTTCCACCTCATGAGGTCCGTAAGCCTCAGCCGCGTCGTAAAAGGTGACACCCCGATCAAAGGCTGTCTGAATGATGTTGATCATTTCGGAGCGCTTGGGAATCGTCGTTTGGTAGGTGCGACTCATATTTTGGACACCCAGTCCGACGCTGGAGACTTCCAGCGTGCCGAGCCTGCGCCGGGCGGTGAGCGTGTGTTGCGACGGTGTGTTGGCACCTGTCGCGCCTTGTCCTTGCGCCTGCGCGGTGCGGCGAGTCAGCAATGAAGCGGCGGTCAGCCCAATCCCGAACCCAAGCACTTGGCGGCGATTGGGCAAAGCGGAACCGTTCTCTCGATCAAGGTTGTTTCGTTTGTTATTCATGTCAGTGACTTCTTATTGTCTTCAGTGACTCAGGTGTTCTATTTAGCCGTCCCTAACATTTTCACGATGTTGGGGTCACGATGGTCGAAGAAGAGGCTGTTCTTCGTGTCCAGCGTCGCGATCGCCTCCATGTCGTCCTGACTAAGCTCAAAATCGAAAACGTTGAAGTTCTCGACGATGCGCTCCTTGCGAACCGACTTGGGAATCGCCACCACGCCACGCTGCGTCAGCCAGCGCAGGATGACCTGAGCCACGCTTTTACCGTATTTTTCGGCGATGGACAGCAAAACGTCGTTGTGGAAAATGTTGTTTTTGCCTTCGGCGAATGGTCCCCATGATTCGATCTGGACGTTGTTTTCTTCCAGGAATTTCTGGGTTTCGATCTGCTGGCTGAAGGGATGGGTTTCGATTTGATTAACAGCAGGAACCACTTCGTTAAAAACAATTAGATCCATTAGTCGATCGGGTTGGAAGTTGCTGACCCCGATCGCTCGAATCCGCCCTTCGCGATACAATTCTTCCATCGCTCGCCAGGAACCATAAACATCTCCAAAGGGTTGATGAATCAGATAGAGATCCAGGTAATCCAATTGCAGTTTCTTCAGTGATTTCTCAAAAGCCTTCTTTGCCCTTTGATCGCCAGCATCCTGAATCCAGAGCTTTGTGGTGACAAAGATCTCTTCCCTTGCCACACCACTTTTTTTAATGGCTTTGCCAACGGCTTCTTCGTTGCCATAAGCAGCGGCGGTATCGATCAAACGATAGCCCGCACGGATTGCTTCATATACGCTTCTTTCACACTCTTCCGCATCGGGTATCTGGTAAACACCGAACCCTAAAATTGGCATCTCAACACCATTATTCAAGACAACTTTTTGCATCGTTTCCCTCCAAGCGTTTTCAAATTCTGCATAGTGATTTCTGCTGGTTATTCAGATTTGAGAGATGCCATGTCGATCGAGAAGCGATACTTCACATCGGACTTGACCAGTCTTTCGTAAGCTTCGTTAACTTTCTGAATCGGGATAACTTCAACATCGGCAGTGATGTTGTGTTCCCCGCAAAAGTCAAGCATCTCCTGGGTTTCGGCGATGCCACCAATGTTCGAGCCAGAAAGACTACGGCGACCCATGATCAGGCTGAATGCCGTAACTTCCAGAGGCTTTGGAGGTGCGCCGACGAGAGTGATATTGCCATCGCGAGCCAGCAAGTTGAGATAGGCGTTGATGTCGTGCTTGGCGGAAACGGTGTCGAGGATGAAGTCGAAGCTGCCTGCGTGCTTTTCCATCTCGTCAGAGTTGCGGGAGATGACCACTTCATCAGCACCGAGGCGGAGTGCGTCTTCTTTTTTGTCGGGAGATGTAGTAAAGACGACAACGTGCGCTCCCATCGCATGAGCTAACTTTACACCCATGTGTCCCAATCCACCCAGACCAACCACACCCACTTTCTTACCTTCTGTAACTCCCCAGTGACGTAGCGGGGAATAGGTCGTGATGCCAGCACAAAGAAGTGGCGCAACTCCAGGCAGTTCGAGGTTTGGGGGAACGCGCAGCACAAAGCGTTCATCGACGACGATGCTATCTGAATAGCCGCCATAGGTGACACCTCCCATATGCTTGTCGGTTGAGTTATAGGTGAGGGTCAGGTTCGGGCAGAACTGCTCAAAGCCAGCTTTGCACTGAGGGCAACTCCCATCTGACTCGACCATGCAGCCAACTCCCGCGAGATCGCCAGCCTTGAATTTAGTGACTGCCGAACCGACTTGAGTAACCCGACCGACGATTTCATGACCGGGAACGATCGGATAAACGGTGGGCATACCCGTCCACTCGTTGCGTACCATATGAAGATCGGAGTGGCAGATGCCACAGAAAAGTATTTCGATCTGGACATCGTTTTCTGTCAAATCGCGCCGTGCGATCGTGTCGGAAGCCAGTGGTGCGGTCGCACTGGTAGCGGAATAAGCTTTCACGTTGTACATGAGTTAATGCTCCTACTTGTTTACTTTTGATGCCTAGTACTGTTCGTCACTGACGTGTTCCATCCAGTCCACGACTTTGCCGTCAAGCTGTTCCTGGATGGCGATATGCGTCATCGCTGTCGTTGGCGTGGCACCATGCCAGTGTTTTATGCCTGGCGGGAACCAGACAACATCACCAGGTCTAATTTCCTGAATTGGCTCGTTCCATTGCTGAACCCAGCCAAATCCAAAGGTGACGCTCAAGGTCTGTCCCAAAGGATGAGTGTGCCATGCTGTCCGAGCGCCAGGCTCGAAGGTAACACTAGCGCCAGACGTGCGTGCTGGATCGTGCGCCTCGAACAGAGGATCGATGCGGACAGTGCCAGTAAAATACTCGGATGGTCCTTTAGCCGAAGGCTGTGAGCCACTTCTTTTGATGTCCATTTTTTTAATTACTTCACTTGATGCCATTTTTGTTCCTCGCAGGCGAGCCTCTTGCCCAAACTGAATTTTTTTTTGGATAAAAATCCAGAATGCTTATAAGAAGAATGACCGCTATCAGTACAACCCTTAGCATTATCTGCTTGCCCCAGAATCATTTTTCCTTGCTTTGCCTTCATTCTAAAAATTCTCTAGAGCAAGTAATAGAACGATCGTCTAAGATCGTTGTATGATTCTGCAAATTTAGAAATGAATACCGCAAAAACGAGTGAAACGTACGCTATGGATTTAATGAACGACCCGCAGGCAAAGCGCGAAGCAGATAGAGCGCAAGCTAACAGAGACGAACTGACCGAGCTTATTCCACGGGCTATTAGTTATGATGGAACGATTGAGCCGCTGAAAGGATTGCACCTCAAACGTTCCTCTTCGCCTACGGAATCCTGTCACGCTGTCTCTGTTCCCTCTTTTTGCGTGATCGCTCGGGGCAGCAAAGAAGTACTTTTAGGCAGCGATCGCTATCAGTACGACCCGATGCATTATTTGCTTGCTACGGTCGAGTTGCCGATCGCGAGTCAAATTCTGGAAGCGTCCAAGGAGCAACCGTTCCTTAGCCTGCGTCTCGATCTCGACCCCACCCTTGTTGGTTCAGTCATGGTCGAGGCGGGCTATCCCTCACTACAAAGCCGTGCCAATGTAAAAGCGATTGACGTGAGTCCGTTGGCTACAAATCTGTTGGACGCTATGGTGCGGCTCGTCAAGCTTCTAGATTCCCCTGCTGAAGCTCATGTTCTCGCACCACTGATTAAGCGGGAAATCATTTTCCGACTCTTAATGGGAGAGCAAGGGAGCCGACTCCAGCAGATTGCAGTTCTCGGTGGCTACACGCACCACATTGCCAGAGCTGTCGCTCGACTTCGCAAAGACTTTAACCAGCCGCTTCGCATTGAAAGCATCGCGCGCGAACTTAGCATGAGCGTTTCGGGCTTTCACCATCACTTTAAATCTGTTACGGCAATGAGTCCTTTGCAGTTCCAAAAGCAACTGCGGCTTCAAGAAGCTCGCCGTCTGATGCTGGGGCAAAACCTTGACGCTACCAGTGCTGCCTACCGTGTGGGTTATGACGATGCCTCACACTTCAACCGAGAGTACAAGCGGCTCTTTGGTGCACCACCAATGCGCGATGTGGAGCGGCTGCGAGAAGCTGTTAGGTAGACTGCTGGTTCAACATGATCTCCTCAAAGTGCCCTAATCTTATCAGAAATCGTTGAAAACGCTCATCACGCCACAGCATAAACGTTAATTTATAAATATTTTCCCAGACGATTTTCCTTCGGAGAAGCTTCTCCAATGGTATCTTCAATTAGCGCTGAAGATAATTAATTGTCTATCAAAAAGCGATCGCGCTATTGAAAAATAACTTAGTTATAGCGTGTAATGATTTGCTATATGGTGAGTATGGTGATTTTAGTTCATGAAATTTGAGTCAATGGTTCGGATAATTTTGAGAAGTGAGGAAAAAAGCTATCCATTTGACTAAGGTAAAAGTGTTGAAAGAATACCGCATGTAGTTAGTGATGGTTTCTACAGTAAAGCAATGCGATCGCTTCTGCGTAGGCGTGCATCGCATAATCGCGTAGCGCGACGCAAAGCTATATGCCCTAAAGGACTAGGCGGCTTTTATGTGGGAAGCTTCCCACATAAAACGCGCCGTATAACTTCGTGTGACGCGACGTTAGGAGCTAATCCTTTAGGACGCGAAGCGGTATACCACAAGGGTACAACGTCTTTTAGGAGTCCTTTAGGGTACTCTTCTAGTAATCGCCATCCTGGAAAATTTCGGTGGGGCAGCGGTCATTATTAAGGAAGTTCACGGATAATTTTTTCGGTGGGGCATATAATTAACTATTTTATTAGATGCTGCTAGCGCAGGTATTAAAGCAGAAAACAAAGCTTAATATATATGCAACCAAGTATCTATCAACAAAAAGTTATTGACTGGATGTCTGACGATCTAGATCTTTCAGATAAGGTGGTTAATTCCGTAGCAGGTTCTGGTAAAAGTACTTTGTTAAAGTTAGTTGCCGATGCGATCGCTCAATCAAATCAAGATTTAATTGAACAAAGTTTAGTTTTAGTATTCAATCGCAAAAATAAGGACGCACTGGTAGCTAAACTAAACCCCCGCTGGAAAAATTCTATTTCTACCGTTCATAGTGCTGGGTACAAGATGTTAAGGCGTTATCTGGGGGTTCAACGATTAGAAGTTAACGAACATAAATACCGTATCTTGGCTAAAAACTTAACCTGGTTTAATGGCACTAAACCTAATGAAGCTCAAGTGGTCAGTTTAAGTAATTTTCTCAAGCTAGCTGATTTTGTACGTCAGACTTTATCCGATACCTCCTATGATGCTTTACTGTGGCTAGTAAATCATTATGCTCTAGACATCCAGGCTAAGTATTTAATTGAGATTGGGGAACAACTTCAGTATCTATTCAGAATGGGTAGCGATTGGGCTTCAAAGGCTGTAATCGATCATACAGATATGTTATGGCTGCCAATTCACTGGCAAATTAATCGCTCCCCAGGATTTAAGCATTTCCAGCGAGTGATGGTGGATGAAGCTCAAGATATGAGTAAACTTCAGTTAGAATTCGTTCTTTCTTTAACTACTATTCAAGGCAAGATGTTATTTGTTGGCGATCCTGCTCAATCTATAAATGGATTTTGTGGGGCTGATACCGATAGCTTTGCTAACATTAAACAGAGGTTAAAGGCTGAAGAATTTATCCTGCCAATATGTTACCGCTGTCCCCAAACTCATATTGAACTTATCAATCAACTTTATCCTGAGATTCCTATTAAGCCAAGAGACCATGCTCCTCAAGGTAGAATCGAAGTGATCGAAGAATCTGACCTTTGGGATCGAAATCAAGAAAGTTCAATCAAGACTGGAGATTTAATTGTCGCCAGATGTACTAGTAGCTTAGTAGAACTCAATTTAAAACTAATTACTCGTGGTATTACCTGTAATTTAGTAGGAACTTCTCTAAAACAAGACTTATTAGAACGCTTAGAAGAAATATCTTCTCAAGCTGGATTTGTTTATCCAGATTTCCATTTATTCTGTCAGAAATATCTAGAGTTTAAACGTTCTATTTACGAACAGAATGATCATGGAATGATGTTGATGATGAAGTTACAAGACCTGATTAAAGCTATTAAAGCTATCTACGATCATTTTCAGCAATGCCAATCAATAGAAGAGCTAGAATGTTGTATCGAGAAGTTATTTGGTTCGGAGAATAACGAAGCTGTACTCCTTTCTACCGTCCACCGTGCCAAAGGTATGGAAGCTAAAAGGGTTTATATTGCCGAACCATACCTACTTCCTTTGTATTGGGATAATCAAAAAGCATGGCAACTAGAACAAGAAAATAATCTTCTTTATGTAGCCCTCTCTCGTAGCATTTGTAACTTATATTTAATAGGTGATGCGCCTTGGTTTACCAACCATAATTCAAAAGATAGTCAGGTTGAAGAATCTAGTTTTGATTTGAGTAAAAAGGTCGATATCAAAGAGTTAATTGACAATGCCAGTAACGAACAATTAGATCTGTATTTGTCTCTTATTAATCGGGAAAAAGGCAAGAGAATTGCTGTCCAATTTCGAGGTTTAATTGAACGGTAAAAATGTGATTATTCCCTATTGGTGTCCCTAGCGGGTTGGCTAGGGGCAGTTTTTTGATATTCGTTAACCTGTGATTACAAAAAGCGTGTATGCAGAAGCGATCGCCGAATTAATTTGAATCAGTATAAAATGTCAGATAACGATTTATTTATTATCGAACAGGAAATAAACAAGAGATTAAATCTCCTCAAAGACGGACAAGATCTGGTTCAAGTTTTATCCTCAAAACCAGAGTCAGAAATAAAAAATCCCATCGAGTTAATCGCAGATATTCCAGAAGTAGTTATCGATTGATCGATCAATGTAACTTAATTCCCCTGGCGGGAATTTAAGCCTGCATTTAAAACAACTTTTAGTTATGCAACAATACCAGTACCAACAACCGAGTTTGTCTCAGTCTCAGTCTCAAATTCAACAATACCAAAATCGAGAGGGTGAGCTGGCTCCTACCTTGCCATTAATATCTCAAGGGTTGATCAAAGTAGATATTCAGACTTATTTTCAACAATATGAAAATTTGTTAGCTGGGTTTCAACCGAATATAGATTTAAGGTTGATACCCAGTAAAAAAGGAAATTCCGTTCTATTAACTAAAGCAGGAGCAGAAAAGATCTGTCGATTTTTTGGTTTAAACTATCGTCTAATTTCCGAACAACCTTATCTTGACTTCAATAACAACATTTTTCATTACAGCTATCAATGTCAACTCTATTGCAACGAGAGCTTGATAGGTAATGGCTACGGTAACTGCAACAATCGTGAATCAAAATATAAAAATGCCTACAGTCCAGATATTCTCAATACCATCGATAAAATGGCACAGAAAAGGGCTTTCATTCAAGCCGTGTTATTGAGTACAGGGGGTTCGAGATATTTTAGACAATTAACTTAAAAAACGTCTAAACTAGAATTTTAATTGATTCTAGTTTATTTTTTTTGTTTGCTCTTGTTGTGTATTTTGCTCTGATTGTAGGAAATTAAAGCTTTTAACTGCTTCAAGATATTGGTCACGAACTTTATCATTAGCCATAATCTGCGCTTCTCTAAAAGTCCAAGATTTAACTTTCCACTGTTCGGGTTTAAGTGGCACGATTTCCGTAGAATCAGGGATAGAAATTTTAAGGCTAGATTCTAAATACTGGTTAAGGACTCTAGCTATATGTAAACAACAGTAGTCGGGATATTTAGCTATTTGATATTCGGCAAAGCGCACTACAATACAACCCAATTCCAAAAAGAATTTATCTCTTACTATATACTGCCGATTTTCAACCAAATGAATTGGTTGCAATTCTTTGAATGTATAAGGTTCATCAATTTCTATATCTAATCCTAGGTTAAAATCGTTGTTAATTAGAATAAAGTCGGCTGTAGGAGTATAACGCTCTGCTCCAAACTTGCAATGTTCTAAAATTCGCCAGGGATATTGAAACCATTTTTTTAAATAAGTCAAAAAGTAAGCTTCAGAAATCCCCTTTTTTGCTGATTCATCGATTTCAAAATCATAAATACTTTCTCTTGTTGCTAAAGAATTAATTAATAAATGGGAAGGGTTTTGAGGAGTAAAACTGAACTTAAGGTTGTATTCTCTATTAATAATTTTTTGATCTAACTTTAAAAGTTGGTTTTTGATTTTATTTATTTTATTTTCTAAACTTAGCTGAGCAAAAAATCCTAATAAACTTGCAAAGATAATACTTAAAAATATCAGATTTTTAGTAATGTAATAAATTGCCAGAGAAATAATTAAAGCGATCAAAGATAAAAGTCTTATTTGAAATTGCTTTATTTTTAATTCATTAATGTAATGTATATCTCGAATTGTAATTGGTACTGCTTCTAGAATAAATTTATCTTTTGATAATTCTGGATTAAGCTGCTGAGAAATTATAGTAAGACTTTCAGGGTAAAAAGTCATGGGATAAAAATTTCGATATTGTTCTACTTTTTCCATATAGATTAATTATTCTACTAGTAGGCTGTCGCCTTTTGATAAATAACTACAAGTAAATTAAATTCATCAAAATATGTCAACAGTGAATTTGACCAAGAAAAATTTAATCCTTTAGATTAGAACAAAGTAACAATAAATATGAGCGAAATTTCAGCATTAAATGAATTGACTAAGGAATGCAAATATCCTTTGAAAATTACTTTAACTATCGATTGTCAATTAAACCTGTATATTTTTACGGTGGGATATCAAAATACATTACCAGCTATAGCCAAATATACAGAGATTCCTTCTAATTTAGAAACAGCTATTAGCGATTTAATAATTCAGTATGATGTCTTAGCTAATAATAAAAAGCTAGATTTGCAAGCTTTAAAAGAGGGAAATAATCTTAGGTTAAAACCAGTAAATAATCAACAATCTAACCAAAGTAAAATTAAAAAAGTTAAGTTTAGTAGTGGATTAATATGAGTCAAGAAAATAGCCCAGCCAATCAAACTAAAATTGAATACGAAGGACAGTTTTACAACATCGACGCTAACATTATCAATAGTTTAGACGATCAGCAAATTCTCGACCTACTTGCTCCGAGTTTTCCGGGGATGGCTGGGGGAAAACTAGAAAGAAATGAAGATGGTTCGATCAAGATTATTAAGCGAGTGGGTACTAAAGGAAACTGTGAATTGCTAAAGCTGCTTAAAACCTGCCCAGAAGATAATCTTTCTCTAAAAATAAATCAACTCAATCAAAAATTAAGCAAACAGGAAATTACGCTTGGAGAATGGGAACAGGCTTGTGGAGAAATGGGTATAGAAAAACTGAAGCAAGTACTACAACTTAGAAGACAAACTACTTTATACGTTGTACAAAGCCTCTATTATTGCCCTAGTAATTTGGTTCCGTTTATGTGATGGAAATCAACTCGTTAATCGAACAAACTGAGGAATTATTAACTAGATTTAGAGGACTTGAAAGTTTAAAAACTTTATTTCCCCAAGAATACGCTAAACTAAGTCCAAAATTAGTCCTTAATGACAATACTTTAAGGTATCTTGGCGACAGGTTATTTGAATTATTAAATCAAGACTATTTTCCTTGTTACTATTATGATTACTCTAATAATAGTAAACAAAAACCTTATGGGGGAATCAAAAATATAGCCATCGAACCAATGGGATTTAATGGCTATGACTGGTACTATTACGGACAAGAGGCTAGTTGGTATTTCATTTATATCAATAGTTATCAGTTTTTTGATTACTACGACTACAACGAAACTGGGTTACTTTGGATTGAAAATCAGTTAATAAATCTACCCGATTACCATCCTTTACACTTGCTACCAGATGCTATTAGGTATGTCTGGTCAATGACTGGCAATTTATGGTTAGACTCTCATCCAGAAGGTAGTAATGAATTTGAGCTGACAACTAGTGAGATAGTTAATTTAAAACAGGAGTATGAAGAAGCTTTAGAAAAACTTGAGTTGCTACTCTTTTTTGATCGTTGGTTTACAAATAATGTTGCTGTCGCAAAGTTGGCAATCAATAAAGTAATGAAACAGATGATCAACCAGATAGATGCAAATAATTGAAAAACTAGTTCAACAGGCTTGGGCCATACTCTTGTTTGAAGAAAACTCATCAACTTTTATTTTGAGAGAAGCAGGGGAAGTTAGTATTAAACAGATTGACTTCCCCTCATTACTTAAATCGATTCAAAAGACTGATTATCAATCCGATTGGTATCTATCAAATCTAAAACTTCTAAAGATCTGCCGACAAAGAGAAAAGACTTTAACCATCAGTTCTCTTCCTCCCAGTATTTATGAGCTAAAAATTGATGATTATCAATTGAGATTACCTTTACCTGGAGTAATAATTGTACATTGCGATCGCAACGCGTGGACGGAGTCCAATCGCCAATTATGGCTTTATGCCTATAAAGGTCGGGATTTAAGTCTAAGTTCTCCACTGTACAACTATCCTTTACCCAATATTAATTCTACAGGTCAAGTGTGTTGGGGAAAAGTTTTGCCCGAAACAAACAGTCCTGAAGCTATATGGAATTCTTATATTAATTCCAAATTCAACCAAGACTATCGAGACAAAAAATCAAAAGCTTTTCCTCACAATATTATCAAGCAGTTGCAAACCGTCAGTCAGAGTTTAAACACCGCATATCCAGAACAGGATCTGATTGCAAGTAATCAAACCCTCAAAGACCTTACTCAACTTATCGATTATTAGACCATGATGCCCCTAAACATATTAAGTCATTCCGTCGTCAAAGAAACAACTATTCAACACGGACAGCTCACGGGTTGCCGTGCAACGTCCTCCCCGTGTCCTCCCCTGCCCCAAGATTTTCTCTGGGCGGGTAATGGCATCTTTCGCTCAGTAACTAGAACTGAATTTAGGGCGGTAGCTCTCTACCATCGGGTTTTGACCCCAGGATTAATCGAATTAAGCCCTCAGTTTCAATTATTGGTATCTCCAGTACCCAGAGAAAAGGTTAAAGATATTATCGATGAAATTCGGCGATATCCAGACCTAGAACAACTTTTTTATCTCTATTGGCGTGGTGAATGTTGGGAAGTATTTAAACCAGAACAAGAATGTACTCCTTACAGTTGTGTGTGTTTAGACCCCTATCCCGAACCAGCAGCGATTGAAATCCACAGTCATGGTTATGCCAATGCCTTCTTTTCTAAGACCGATAATCGAGAGGAGACTGGATGCCGAATCAGCACTGTTTTCGGCAGAACTAATCGACAGCTAGAAGTGACAAGTCGGGTTTGTATCCATGGACTATTCCTCAACATTGACTCAAATCGAATTTATCAAGATATTAATCATTATTGTCATCATGTCACTGATTTTTAATCCATTACAACTAAATTTGACGGATTTTTCGATCCTAAATGCCAAGCCAATTTACTTTAACTATAATTCAGTACGCATTTATCTAGTTGGTTGTGGGGGAACGGGAAGTTTTCTCGCTCCTCTTTTGTGTCGTATAGCTAACTTTCTGGTGGAGATGAGAAAAAGAGTCCATATAACCTTTGTTGATTTTGACAGTGTGGAAGCAAAAAATCTGTGGCGACAAAATTTCTGTAGTGGAGAATTGGGTTTTAACAAGGCACAAGCCCTAGCCATGCGCTATAAAACTATATTTCCCCAATTAAACATCACAGCAATAGAACAAACAGTCGATCAATTAATACTTAACGGAGTAATTCCGACTATTGTCATTGGTTGTGTAGACAATACTAATGCTAGACAACAAATTGAAAAACTATTGATCGATCATGTTAGTTTAATCTCTCATGGACAAACTTACGCTCCTTGTTGGTGGCTCGATTGCGGTAATGCTTATACTCACGGACAAGTTGCTATTGGTAATTGGTACTCTATAGAAATAGAAGACTATCAACTGGAAACTGCCACTTGTTTGAGATTGCCCTTACCCTCTATTCAGTATCCTCAACTATTAATACAATCTGAAGAGGATGAAGATGTATCCTGTGCAGAACAGGTAATACTTAATGGACAAAGCCTAAATATCAACTCTCAAATGGCGGTTATAGCAGCAGAAATGGTTCACCAACTGTTAAACAATCAACTGAAACGAATGCAGATTGAAATAGATTTGTTTCGTGGCTCAATGAAGTCTACTTTTATAAATCAAGAAAATATTGACTGGATAATAGAAAGGGCTACTATTAATACATAGTGATCTAAAATCTAGAAGGTAATTCTGCCTCAAGATAGATCTCCCCTAAAGATTCAATTACACTAGGATTGATTTGAGTGGCTACAAGTGCATCATTAACACTATGACCGTTACGGAGCAGAAAAACAAAGTTACGGACGTTATTCACTACTGGGTCGTTACTATTGATAAACTGTTTGGCGATCGCAATTCTTAAGCCATGTTCGACTGCATCCGCATTAATCTGCTGTTCAGCAGAAACCATTATTTTTTGAGAGTCTACAGGAGATTGCTGATTAGAAGGGAC
Organism: Pleurocapsa sp. CCALA 161; assembly: GCF_003003995.1. GTDB lineage: Bacteria > Cyanobacteriota > Cyanobacteriia > Cyanobacteriales > Xenococcaceae > Waterburya. The sequence goes on from NZ_PVWF01000027.1 coordinate 16,435, forward strand.
AAATTTAATTCCTGCACTAGCCATAATACCAGAACTAAAACTGACAATTAAATTGTACTGTTTTGATTCTCCCGAACTATTAATAGTTTTAACAATTAAATTAGGGTGAGATGTCTGATAAGTACTTTGAAAATCAAGCTTTTTGCTTGGCAGGAGATAAGCAGTTTGGGCTTCTCCCGATTCAACGGGTAGATCGGTGTTATAAACAAATTGACTTTTATCACTCGGAGCAATAAAAGTAATGGTTTCCCTAACTTCAGTAAAATCAATGCTAATAACTTTGCCAAAGTAAAGAGTAATTGGAATTGCCCCTTTAATAGCATCTTCAGTAGAAACCAATTCATATTTGACAGGCACTTTGGTTGCCTGGGCTGGAGTAAAAGCGGTACAGAATGAAACAGCAATTACACTAGAAAAGACTAATTGTTGAAAAAAATGTTTATTCATCGCTAATTTAAGGATTAATAGTAATTGGGCGAAGATTAGTAAGGTAGACGGTTTCTCCTGGAGATAAAGTATAAATTGTTCCGCCATCACCAATTTGGTTGCGAGTATTGCGCTGTTGTAGTTCGGAATTTAGGGTTGAACCAAAACCATCTAAAGCTGAACCCACTAAATCTCGACCAATACGATTACGACTTTGATTGGTAACAACAGCACTACCATTGGATATGACACTAGTAGTTTCTGGTATTAATAGCTGAGTCCCAAAATTACCTAGGGTGTCAATTCCACCCGCTAATAACTGATCGCCAAAATCGCTGCGTTTGCTGGCTTTAGCTACTAAGGCTGATTTTTTGCTATTGCGTAAAATCATTTCTCCAGGACTAAAGGTAGTGTCATTAATTTGACTAACATAGGCAGTGACCAAACCGTTGGCATCGTTGATTGATTGAACCTGTACGATCGCCACCGAACCAGATTCAAAAACTATCTGCCCTGTAAGATCTAAAAGAGGTTCTGCTAAAACTACAGTGATCTGACTAGACTGTTGTTCTTGAGTTGTCAAAGAACTATCCCAAACTAGAGGTAATTCAATTTTGGCTTTAGTGATACCTCTATTTAAAGTGAGTTCTGGGGCTGGCTGAGGGAAACTGGCTTGGGTTTGACGATTCAAAATTCCCAGTTCTCCTTGAGATATGACTCTATTGACCAGTAAAGCTGGCGGAGTTATCGGCTCATTAGTACTTGTTACTGTATCGGTCAATGTATTATGTCTTTTAGCCATAGTTTTACTTTGAGCTGATAACTGGCGCGATGAAACTCTTGTCCCAAAATCGGCTAAAGCAGTCCATTTTTCTTGGGGGTCTACCTTGGAGGGTAAAACAGTTTGGCTTCTTGCTGTAGATTCAGTCAAGCGGGCTATAGGACGGGGAAGCGCACGAGCTGTAAAGTTAGGAAGAGGAATCGAGCGGGGAGGAGCGGGTTGAGGAATTGGACGAGCTACAGAATCAGAGACAGGGAGAGGTGGAGTGGATTGAGGTACGGGTACAGAAGGAAGTTCAGAATTAACTTCTACTTCTAGAGCTTCATTTTGTTTTTTCTCCAAGGAGTGAAACTGATCGCGAAATGCCAATTTAGCTTGATAGTCAGGTTCTATTTCTGTCGCAACTGTTTCAACCTCTTCTGGCGTTTCAGCTATTTTGGGAGCTTTAGGCGAAACGAAAGCAAAAATTCCCCAAAGAAAGACAACAACTATTCCAAAGACCCCACTAACTACTGCTAATCTCAGGTAAGGATTGTCCTCTCTTTCGGCAATGACATCTTTTACGGTAGGGCTTTCAAGTTGAATAACACCAGTATCAATTACACTGGGATCGGAAGACTGGTAACCAGTTACCCGACGGCGGGCTTCAAGATCAAGATCGCTGGGAGGCAAATCTTCAATTACGTTGTAATTATTATTGTAAGTCATAGTTATCAATGGAAACTAACATTAGTCCGTATTGGTTGATTTCGTTAATAATTTGCTGCATACCAGTCAATTCTTTAGCATTCTGAAAAGTTGGTTTACTAGCAATGGGAATGGTTTTGAGTTGAACTTTTTTATTGAAGGGAATGCGAAAGACTTCTTGACCGTTTTCTATGTCCATTCCAGTCCAGGTAGAAACCATGGTTACTTCCCAAAGTCCCTCTCGAATCTTAGTGGGCTTTTCTGAGATATATTCAATGCTAATGGCTGATTGCACCTTTCTACCTCCAGTAGCTTTGGTGATTAAAGCTGCTAATTCTTTGGTATACTCAGCACGGTAATTGTCTTTAGTAGTAATTGGGAAAGTTGCTGCATAGACATTGCCAGGAACTTTTACTTTTAGATCTTCTACTTCAACAGTTACATCCGCTGTCGTCCAGTTAAAAGATAAATAAAGCCATTTTTGAATGAAAGTACGCAGAACTTCATCAGAACGCTCGTTTACCTGAGCAGTTTTTGCCGTTACCACATCACCATCGGCAAGTTGGACACCGATAATTTGCTTTTGATTGACCTTATTTATCTTGGCACTGTTACTACAGGAGACCATCATATTCATCAGAAGACAACTCAAGATGATCAACTGAAATAAAACCGTTCTTTGATTATTACTTTGGGCAAGTGAGGATACGGGGAGGACGTTGCCTGTGGGTTTCCCGCAGGCTTTATCGTTCGTGTTGCCGTGCGACGGCAACCCGTGAGCTGTCCGTTTGGTTTTAATATTATTCATAATTTAATTGACATTTTTATTGATAAAAAAAGACAAATTATCGACTCTGACGAGTAGTTCTGCGGGCTAGACCTTTACTACCAGCTTTGAACATCGATTTGCCCAACATCGAACCCGCTCCCGAAGCTCCTCCTGTGGCTACAGCAGCACCAGTCTGAACTATATTAGACAGAGTAGAAGTGGTACTTGAAGCAACAACTTTGGCTATATGTGCGCCACCTCCTTTAGCCATCAAGAAAGCTATGATTGGCCCTAAAACACTACTAAGAATTAAAAAAGGAATGCCTGTAAAAAATTGAGCATCAGAAATAACAATTGCTTCAGCTACCAATCCGATTAAAGCTATATAGAGAAACTTAACTGAGACCAGTTGAACGTAACCCTGTACCCAAGTTTCCACGTATTTAGCTCCAATGGGAGTAAAAATAATGCCGATGACTAGAGGCAAAAGTAAGGCGTGCAAAATACTTGCTACTTCCAACCCAAAACTAAAAGCCATTTGCACTCCACCAAAAATCAGTTTGACAATACCCATAATTATGGGGTTGCCAAAGAACAGGGTGTTACTCAACCCAGCTGCAACTTTAAAGCCATCTCCATTAGCTGTATTGTTAGCTAGTTCTTTAATATATTCGAGTATTCCCCTGGCATACTTAGCAGCTGGATGGTTGGCAATCGGATCGTTTTCCTCGGCCCATCTAACAATTTCCTCAATCTCAGCTACCTGCTTTTCTAGACATTCAATCCCCTCTTGTCCTTGAATTCCATTACACTCATCGAGAAGTTTGTTTACCCTATCCTGGGCAGTGTTGCTTAAGGAGATATTTTTTAAGGCAGAAGCTATATTTAGATCCAGAACTTGAGTTTTAGCAAGAGTACGAGTTAGACCTACATCTAGAGATCTGGTAATACCTAGAATGCTACTAGCCATAGCTCCGTTACCACCTAATAAAATCACCAGAATCATAGTCATAGCTATACCTTCAGTGATAATTTTTTGGCGATTGTCGTTCTCACTTTTCATGCCCTGCCAAGCGTAAAGAATTAAACCTAAAAGGGCAAAATCTAATGCTCCTGCCACAACCGCTCGCCAATAGGAGGAATTAGTATCAAAGATGACGCTATCCCATAGAGATTGAAAACTTTCACCTAATTTATTCGAGATAAAACTGTTGTTTTGCAAGATTTGCAGGGCGTCATCTACTCCATAATCGGGAATCTCAGCTAAAAGAGGGATATGAGTTAAAGATAGTGATAATAATTCCATGATTATTCTTCATACAGAAATAAAGGAGTTGAAATTGCACCCCAGGCAGTGATCCCAAGATCGTTGGCAACAGCTGCTTCTCGACGATGACGGGTTGTCTCAATCCCATTGTGTCGGGCTTCTTGGAGTGCTAGATTAATCTGATTAGCTCGATCCTCCTGAGCCTGGATATTCTGAGCAGCGATCGCACCCAATAATTGGGTGTTGATGCCTGACTGTTCGGAGATATTTTGCAAGATTTGCTGCGAGACATCTGTTTGTGCTGAATCTTTTGACAAATCGCCGCTTTTTTTGAGGGCATCTTCAATTTCTACTAGCGAAGCTGCTATAGTTTTTTGGGCATTTTCTCCAGTTGTGCTTTCAGTAATCGAATTTTGAATAAATTCCCGTTGAGTCTGTTCGGACTCATCCTGATTAATTGAATAACTATCGGTAGTTCTATCCTCTAACTGTCTACTGAGTTGTTTGGATCTAGTGTCTATGTTTTCAATTGTATTTTTAATAGTGTTCCAGTCGGGAGAACGGGTTTCAAGGATTTTGTCGTTGATTCCCTCAATCGCATCAAAAAAATCAAGCACGCTGTTAAACAAATCTCCAAGACCAAGATGGTCGGCGATCTCTTTAGCAGTGTCGCGGTTAAATTTAGGTAAAAGATCTTCAACGACATCTTTAGTTCTTGGCAGAGTTGAAGCTTGAACAGAAATTTGAGCATTCATTAAGCAAGAACTCAGCAAAACCAAAAAGATAAATAACTTAAAATTTTTCATTATGTATTTATAAGGTATTAAAATTAACTGTTAATAACTGGGTGTAAACTTTATCCACTAGTAATTGCCTGAGCATATTCTTCTAAAGCTGACCAGCGACTAATCTTGTTTTCAATAGCTCGATTCATAATTTCTGTACGAGCTTTAACTTCTTCAGCACCATTAGCAACTATGGCTAGGTTGAGTAAAGAAGGAAAGAATTGCGTCTGCCAAAATTGATTTTGCTTTTCTAGTAGCCAGTAAGAACAACCTAATTCTTTATTGGTAACGTAAGATTTAGTAGTGTTTTCGTATATTAAGTCGGGGTATTTAAGAGTATTAACTAAACTATTTGCACCACTAGTAGTAATTCGCCCAATTAACTTAAACGAAATGTTTTCGAGGATGTCGTCGGCTGCCGAACACTTTTGAATTTCACCAATATTTTGAGAGATAGTTAAAAGAGAAATACCAGATTTTCGAGCCATAGCGTGCATTGCCCCCCAAGTTCGGGCAAACCCACCTTTTTTTAGTAGATCGGCAATTTCGTCGCCGACAATTAAAGACTTGGGATATTGTAAAGCCAGACGAATACAAGTACTTTGAATAGTTTGAGCTATCAACTCTTGATCTCGTTCGCTGTCAAGTGAGACAATGGTGAAGAATTTGATGTAGCTATTGGGATCGAAAGTACTAGGACGCCCTATCGTATTTCCCAGGGGCGATTTAAGTAGAGTTGTGATTTGGGTTTGAATTTGGTTGATTGCTCTTTTATCCAACTCTTCAAAGTTGCGTAAGTTGAGTTTTTCTTTAGTACAAAAACTTAACCAATCAGTCAAAATAGGCATTTTTTCCCAGGCTTCACTGCCAAATCCCTCTTCAAACGCTTGGTTGATTCTTCTTCTAATTTTATTGTGTTCGATAAATTTTTCCGTAGTGGCAATTACTAAAGTCTCTACCCTCTGTTCTAAGTGAGGTTCTTTTATTCCGTGCATAATGTAGTTGACTAAAGTGTTTTTAACAGTGTTTTTCCATTGATTAAACCTAACCTGATAGTCTTCCCCTTGATAAGACCGCAAATCTGGAGGTTCGACTAAATTACTGGAATTACGACTGATATCGATGTGCGCTCCTTTCACCATCTTAATTGCCCAACAAAAACTGCTATTGCCTCCGACAGCAGAATCCATACCGATAACGGGGATGTTATTAGCTAAAAAATCTCGCATCATCTGCCAAGCGATTACTGATTTGCCCGAACCCGACTCACCGATAATCAAACCCCGCAGAGTATGTTCTCGGTGCATATCGAGATAGATGGGCTTACCACCTCGAACAATCAGTTCAACGCCATTTTTATGGACATTTTCTGGAGAGACATTAGGCAAATAACGATAAAAAGAAATGTTATCAATCTTGATTCGACGATCTTCGATCAAACTAGTCTTTTGAAGAATACGTCCGATGGTCATGGGTAGGGTTTCCAGCCATAATGCCCACACAGAACTGTCTTTACGTTTGAGATTGTTACTAAATTTGCGACTGAGTTCTTCACAGGCTTCATCTAAAGCTTTGCGATCGCGTCGATAGACTTTGGCAACAAAGGAGAGATAAATTCCCGCACCACCGCCACCAACTAGTTTCTGTGCCTCAAAGGATTGTTCTAAAATCTGCTCCGATCTGACATCTCGCCCAATGGCTGTCTCTTCTGCCATGAGTTTAGCAGAGTTAGCTTGAGCAATGGTTTGTTCTAATTCTCGATCTAAGGATTGAGCTGAAATGTTATTGAGTTGAATTACAAACTCAGTATCAATAACATCGTTACTCTCCATAATTTCATATAGGTGATTTAACTGTTCGAGTTTAGTAAGTTTGCGATTGGATATTTCTTCAATTGTCATTACACCGCAGACTTGTCCCCGTCCAGTTAAAACTACTTCGTCGTGCTGTTGATTGTGTTGGGGGACTGCATGGATGTGATTAATTCCCAGAGAAAGAATAGATAAAGGATGGATTGGTTCGTTGACCACCTCTCCAAAATGATAGCCATCCCAAGTCCAATAGTTAGGTAAGGGTTTAAGTTGACTGGAACGGGAATTAAATTGATACCAAAGGTGTTTCCAAGTCTGGTCTAGGTTTAAGGGAGTTACATCCAATCCCCAGGTAGTTCTTAAAATCGATTGCCAAATTAGAAAGCCTCTGGTGTATGCCAACTCTAAAGATTGACTGTAAAAGTCTTGTAACAACTGCTTGCTATCACCCGCTGCACTGGATAGAAATTTGTTTCCCAATCTGATAATTTGAGATACAAAATCTGTTCCCACATCGCCATTGCGAGTAAAGGTATAGGTACAAGCTACTGTATAACTAAAATGTTGTCTAAGTCCTCGATTAGATAGGGATTGAGTACGGCTTAACTCGGATTCAGTAAGCAAGGCTATACCATTTGAATTACAGTCGGCAATAATCTTTTCTAATTTAATGGTTTGTTCGGTATCGTCAGCATACTTTTCACAATAGAAAGTTAAGCTTTCCCCAGGCAGAATTTCTTTGGCAGCTATTTCGGTAGCCTCCCAGTATCTACGAGCCTGTTCGGGAGTAAAGCTGGTGTGCCAAGGGGTTAACTGAAAACAAAAGACAATTTGGTATTGTTGGTTGTGCTTGAGGAACAAAGCACCACGGTCTTTTCCTTCTTGAGTGTACTTGACAAGAGATATTAAGTGCTGAAATCCAACAAAAGGGGGATAAATTTCTTTTTTTCCGTTCTGCATTACTTCATTTATATACTTAGGTCTGAGGGTGAGTTCTTCGTCCTTAATTGCTTCTCTAAGTTGAGCTGGACGATTTTCAGGTAGGGGAGAAACATAGGGCAGTCTGGTGTAAGCCCAGTTTTTTCCAGGAAAGGGACGCATCCGATCTATCATTTCGTGAGGATGCGCTCCAGTTGCTAATAACCAACTCCCAGTCATAAATCCAAATAAGATGCCAAAATGCTTATCTTTTCCTCCTACCGCGCCTATCGTAATGAAACAAAACGCTGCAATGATCCCGATTGGGATTACTTGAGAGATGGGTAAAAGTCCAAAAAACTTGGCTTTACGATTGAGAGAAGGGTTAATTGAAATTAATTCGGGAACTTCCATGTCAGTACTTTTGATGGTTGCAATAAATGTTTACTGACCTGTAGCGATTACAGCAGTCATAATGTCGATCGCTAGGACAATTCCAAATAGACCGCCGACAAACATAATAATTGGAGTCATAGACTGTCCCTGCTGCTGTTGTTGCCAAGCTGCGAAACCACCACCTATTCCAACTAAGACTAGAGCAATCCGCACAAAAGTAAATAAGGTGGCAATTTGAGTTGTGCTAACACTACTGACTCCCCCTTGGCTAACTAGAGTTGTAATAGCAGTTTGTAGACCAGTTAAAAATAGAGCGTGAGAAGGTTGCCAGGCACCGAAGGTAAGAGTAAAAACACAAATTACTGTTAATAAGTGCCAAATCGAAACCCTAAATTTGAACTTTTTGGAGATTAAAGGCAGACACGCACCCATGAAATATAGGCTACCTGCAATAACGATACTCATCAGGATAGTAGCCAAAAGAGCTGGGTCGGTAAAGCCGAGGTAGCAGGCTAAGCCAGTACCACCGACGGCAAAAGGTAGATCTTGGCTTTCAACTTGAAAGCTGGAGGTAAACTGTTGCCAAGAAGATTTTTTCTTAACAGTATTTTGTTTGGGTTCTTGGGGGTAATCGTAGGAAATAGTCATGGTTCTCAAGTTGGTAATTTAAAAGTAGGTGAATGTTTATATGACTAAAATAACGACGAGTAACCCCTAAAGACTCTTAGGTTTCACTCGTCTTAAATCGATATTTAGTCTGATTAAAATCCAAATTTTGATGGGAAATCTCGAACTAAAGTACGAGGGGCAAAATAGGCTGTTTGCCGTTGCTGTTGGCTATTAGCTCAATTGAGGAGCGCAAGAGTTTGCGCTCCGATAGAATAGGCGAATTACTCCCCCTAGATGCTGGAATGCCTCGATAAAAAATGAACCTATAAAATGAGGTTGCAATTTCCTGGCTTCGACTCGTTCCATTTCTTAGCGAATATTCTGAATTTTGGTAATATCCATCGCATTTCGCACCAACACCTTTTCAGAGAGTAGTTCTTGTAGGCGATCGCGATTTAGACGGTTAGAAACTATCTGTTTGAGTTTGGCTCTAGTTTCTGGTAAATTTCCGTAGCGGATGGCTTCAATTAATAATTGTCTTAACTCAAGACCATCAATTGCTTGACCCCAAACATCAAAAACTTTGCCCCCTATTGTGTATAAATCTCTATGCTTAGTCATACCATAGGCGAAGAGCCGCTCAAAAGAACTTACTAAAGGCATTTGACAACCACAAGCAGGATTGGGACATTTAAGCGATCGCGCCTACAACCAAGCAATTACAGTCGCTTTACCACCATAAATATTGTCGCAGCCACTATTTTAAATCTTCATAGTTATTAGGTATGAGTTGAGTGTAAAATAAATATAAACTTACTATTCACCCTAAGACTGAATCAAGCAGTTTATAATGCGGAAGACTCTTCTGTATTCATAGAAGGTGAGATGTGAGATTTAAATTTAAGAAAAATAAAATAGAACTACTTTATACAGAGGAAAAAAATGCTCACAAATATCCTGGGGTTGTAGATGACTTTTTTGAAGTTATGGCAATCATTGCAGCAGCCGAAAGCGAACAAGATTTATATGCTAATAAGGGTCTGAGATTTGAAAAACTCTCAGGTAAACGAGGTAAGGAAAATCAAAGGTCGTTACGTCTAAATAAACAATGGCGTTTAATTGTGATACTTGAGAAAGATGAATTAGGCAAATATGTTCTAATCGTCGATATTGAAGACTATCACTCTTAGAAGGGGAGAAGCAAAAATGAGCAACACTTTAACACCAGCTAGGGCAATATCACCAGGACGCATTTTACAACGAGAATTAGATGCTCGTGCTTGGACACAAAAAGATCTAGCCGAAATTACCAATCGTCCAGCACAAACAATCAACGAAATTATTAAAGGAACAAAACAAATCACTCCAGAGACAGCTAGAGAATTATCGGCAGCGTTGGGAACTACTGCGGAATTCTGGACTAATCTAGAAACTAATTATCGTTTAAATCTGGCAAAAAAAAAGCAGAAAGAGGAGGAAATTGAGCGTCGGAGTCGATTATATACTCTTGCGCCAATTTCTGAGTTGATTAAACGCGGATGGATTAAATCTACAGAATCCTTAGATGAGCTTGAGCAATCTGTATGTCAATTTTTAGGTATTAAATCACCCCAAGAAAGTACTCAATTTTCTGTCAATTTCCGTAAGGGCGCGTCTCCTGAATCGAATTCAGGAGCTTGTGTCGCCCGTCACAGTGAAATGCTCGAACCAGAACATAACGCTAAAATTGCTTGGTGTAAAAGAGTCGAGCAAGTAGGCAGTAAGCAAACACTTGGAGAATTTCAGCTAGATAAACTGACCGAAGCAATTCCTAATATTCTTAGCTGTGCTGAAAAAGAAGAAGACGTAGCCCATGTTCCTCAAATGTTAATCGATTTGGGCGTTCATTTTGCGATTGTCCCCCATCTGAACAAAACATATTTAGATGGTGCTGCTTTTTATTTAGGAAATCATCCAGTAATCGCCCTTACTTTGAGACATAATAGAATCGATTGTTTTTGGTTTAGCCTGATGCACGAATTAGGTCATATAGTAGCTGGACATAGAGGTGTGTATCTGGATAACCTGGACGAACTAGAAAAAAATTCAGAAGAAGAAGAAGCAAACCAACTGGCTCGTAATTGGTTAATTGATGAACAAGCTTTAAATTCTTTTGTAGTTGAAACTCAACCGAAATTTTCCAAAAAAGCAATAACTAACTTTGCTCAAGCTCAAAAAAGACATCCAGGCATCATTCTTGGTCGCCTTCAGCATGAGAATTTAGTTCCTTATCAAAACTTACGAGTGCTGTTGACTAAAGTTAAACCATTTTTATCTGATTGGATTTATGATTGAGCTTATTTTATCTGCTGATAAACCTATAGTGGAGGCATTAAACTCAAAAAGCTAAAAGCGGTGCATCGCGGTGAGTGCAGTGCGATCTTGGGCTTTGCCCAAGTGAAGCAACTGGCGAACTCGAAGGGTCTTGTTGAGCCATTGCGGTCTTGGGGTTTACCCAAGTGGAGCAAATGGCGTGGTTGACAACAAAGAGCGAATCCTAAAAGACGACGCGAAGGACGCGACGTTAGTCCTTTAGGGCATATGCGCCAAGAAGCTAAAAGCCAAAAGCTTTTTAAGGTAAAATAAGCTGTTTGGCGTTGCTGTAAGCGATCGAGAGAAATGCCAAACATTAGGCTGTTTCTAAGCCATATCCATAGAGAGTTCTTCTTTTACAGGAGCTGAGGACTGTTGTTGAGGTTGAGGTTCGTTGGTTTCTGCTAGAGCCAACTCCTCCGCCTCAATAAAACTATTCATTACATCCAATTTGACCGAATCACTAATTTGGCTGTTGATATCCCACTCTTTTCCATTAGCTTCAGCGGTTAATAAGATATTAGGAATTCCATTTTCCAGTTCTTCGATTTTTAAGCTAGAACCAGACTCTGCGATATCAATTTGCAGGTTAGCAGACTTGAGATAGTGATTGAGTCTAGTTAAGTCACCTTCATAACTGGAAATAGTATCTGCCAATTCAGAACCGATATCCAAATTTTCATCAGGTGAGGACACGTCGGATGAGGAAACCTCATCCGCTCGTGATGTCCGTGTTGAATCTACTTCTACCTCTGGAACTTCTACTTCTTTGGCTGCTTCAAAATGGCTTTTGGCTTCAGTTACAATCTCGGTGTCAATCTCGGTTCGTACAGGTACTTCTGCTCCTGAGATGTTGTTCACAGCTGCAATATCAGTTTTAGCTTCGGTTTCTAAGACTTTATCGTGGTTCTGCTGTTGTGGCGACTGGATAGAAGTTTGAAGTGACTCTAAAGCTTTTCTAGTGTTAGTCAACTCCTCTAACATCTTGTCCAAAGTCTTTTCGATTGCCCCAAGCTTCTCCTCGATTGGAGCTTTAGACTTAAGTAACCTTTCAATAGCGGTAGGTTCAGATTCAACTTGGGAATTAGTAGGACGAGCTTCAACAGTAGATTCGATTTTGGAGGACAAGACTGGCGAGGTTGCCTTATCCGAAGGTGTATCTTTTAGGACGCCAGCTTGATATGTCCGTGCTGTTGGAACGGGAGCAGCACTAGTTTTGGTTGAAGGGGATTGAGAGGATTGAGGTTGGGGTGGCCAAACTGTCGTTTGGTTCTGGGTCAGATTAATATCAGATTCAACGACTGGATTTGGTCTTAAATCCATTAGCTTCTGACCTGTTTGCTTTCTGAGCTTGTCTACAGCTTCTTTTTCTTGCTCGATTTTTTCGATCTGTTTCATAATCTTTTCTAGTCGAGCTTCGTTAATACCAGCTGCACTGCCCATTAAAAACTGACCGATAATTTGTAAGGTATTTCCGTACAACTGGATAGGATTAATTTGTCCTTTGGACATCTGTTTGAGAGTTTGACCTACAGAGTTACTAAGTTTTCCTGTCAGCTTGATATTCTCAGTAGTACCCTGAATTATTTGTGCCTGTTGAGGGTTGTGGATTGGTTGGGGTGCTTGAGGTTGTAATGGTAAAGAATTTGTAGACTCTGAGTAAGTTTCTGGGGTTGGAATTGGAGCAGAAACAACGGTGTTTTGATAAGGATTGACATTGACCTGTTGTTGATTATTGGGGCTAGAAGTAGGTGCTGCTGGGACTGGTGATGGTACTTGAGAGACAGTTCCCGTAGCCAAAGCTGCTAATCGCTCGGCAACTGTTTCGCGTATCGGCATGAAACTATGTAAAACATTGGCTTGGGGTTGAGTAGCATTTATGCCCTGAACAAATGCACCTGCTTTAGACATAGCAGGGGTGGTAGTTGGGGGAGGATTGATAACTACGTTATTGTTCGGAGTTGGAATAGTAACAGTAGGAACAGTTTGAGGTAGTTGGGCTATACCTAAACTAGCTGCAATTCTGGCGGAGACAACATCGGGACGTAAATAAGTTAACTGTTCCTGACTCGGTTGAGTTCCTACAGGCAAAGAGTCTTTGAGCAAAAAGTAACTAGTACTGGTCTTATCCCCAATAGTGGCAGTCAATTCAGTAATGGGACTATCTTGACCTCTAAGTGCCTGTTGTTTGGTATTGAAGGTAATTCGGGGCTTAGTCGGGTCATTAAGAGAATTAAGGTCGGCAATTCTCTGGGCAGTAGCTTGATAGATTTCGGGAGCAGACATTTGACTTTGCTGACAATGATTGACGGCAGTTTCTAAAATACTTTTGACGTAGGCGATTTGATGGAGGTCTTGAATGCGATTGTTTTGGCGATTTTTATTGTTATATGACATGATTTGATGACGATTGATTAAATTTCAAATTGGTTTTCTGATTGAGCTTGAGCCTGCCCAGAAAAAGGCAAATTAGCAATTACTTTCTGAGGATTTTTGGAAGTATGCTCCCGATTTTTACGCCGACTTTTAATTGCTACCAGACGTTCTGCATTAGTTTGTCTAGTAGATTTGATTTCTTGGCGTAGATGTTTACTTCTAAGTTTTTTAGGACTTTGGGGCATTTCTGGTTCGGGAACGAGAATTGAGCCTGGTTTGACAAAAAGATCTACGGTACGTCCATTCATCATTACTTGACCTGTAAAAGTCGCGGATACGGGTAATTTACTGGAGTTCTTGGCGAAAATCCCCAATGAATAGTAATTTTCATCTCCAGGGTTTTGCATATAGACTATTGGGTCTTTGTGGCGGTCTGAAGTAGGGTCGTTAAAGGGAAGCACAGTAAAGTTTAGTTCTCGTCCTTGGTAATAAGGAGAACTAAAGTCATGTTGGGCATAGGCATTTTGATCTTTCCCCAGCACTTCAACTTGACTAATTTCTTGACCTAAAGCTTTAGTAATACGATCTGGTAATACAGAAAAAACTAAGGAAGCTTTAGCAGATTTCTGTCCTAATACCCAATCCATATGCCTAGGGGCTGTGATACTGATTGGATTATATTTTTTGGTTCCAGAACTAAAGGTAAATAGCTGATTGTACAGTGTACGGTCTTGGTTATACAACTGTTGTTTGGCTATGTTGATGTCAATTAGATCGTGATGTCTGGCAATGTTAGGGTCGTGAAAAGGCTCAAATAGCAGTTTGCAATTAGGATCGATGTTTTTAACTGCAAATTGTACGCAGGGCTTAGTTGGGTGCAAAGTAGCTTCAAAATTTTGTCCTTGAGCCTCCAACATTTCCCTAATATAAGTAGCACAATCCGTTCTGCCCTGATTGGCAAATAGACTAGATTCAAAAGGGGCTTCAATTATATAAGCTGGTACACCTTTCCTTAGATCTCGCTGATATTCATGTTCGCTTTTTTGATAGGTATAGATACTAGGATCGAAATGACGGCAAATATCCAAACATTTACGCCTCATTTGACTTTCACTATCATTACCGTGCTGCTTCTGCCAAAGGTGGGCAGCTAATTCGTCTTTGGCAGTTGAACTTAACTGAGCAGCCATAATTTGCTCTTTGATACTGCTGTAGGTCTGAGCAAATCTTTGTTTGACTTGTTTAGGATCGGAATTACCTTCTCGAATCGTGGTTTTGACCGTATCGTTATATTGTTGCAAGATGTTTTTAGCTAATTGGTTGACCGTGACTTTGGATGTCTCATCTAGAACATTTTCTTGTTTCTGCAATAAATAACCGAACTGTTCTACCCGCATTTGATTGAGTTCACAACTCTGCCAAGTCTGGTTGATGTAACGGGGTAGTATGTCCACTACCGAACCATTTTGAGCTACGGGCATGGGAGCAGAGTTGAAGACCCGTTCGTCCTGTTTAAAGTCAAAAAAGGGTAGCTTAAAAGCAGGACTTTCGAGTTGTTTGTCCAGGTCCTGATAGTAATCCGTATAACGAGTTGCCGACTTGGGACTATCTACCTCTATTTGCAAAGAATCAAATAGGGTGTCTATCAAACCGGATTTAAACTTGAGAAAGTATTGTTGGTCTTTGACATCTGCTTCGGGATTGGGTTGGGCGCAATTAACTCTACCTATGGCATTGGCAATTCTACCAATAGAATTTAGTCTAACGGCTAAAGCCATATGCTTGAGGTCGGACTGGGCATAGGCTTGCTTTTCTTTCTTAACTACAGGATTAAAGTCACGGTTGAGATCGTTCCCCATTTCATCATATTGAGGTAAAGCCATACGAGTCTCTGCTGTAATATGAGGCAACAGATCCGCTGGAGTACAAACCAACTGGTCACCATCAAAGTCGCATTGATGGTAATCCATCGCATCAGCAGGATTAATAAAAACACAACCCTTGGTGTTGATCAATTCAGGAACTTGTTCGTTATCGACTACATAACGACGAATGTTATCCTTGTTAATAATCGGATAGCGGGTGACGATTACCTCGGTTTCATTCTGTAGATGAGGAGCGATAATTGTTCCCCTTTTAACCTCAGCGGGTTGTGCCATAGCGGACATCAAGGTGTTAGCTCCTTTGGTTGCTAACTCCAACCATCGTCTGCGGAGTTGGTCTTTACAAAAAGAAACCACTTTAGGATGATGTGCCAATTCTCCTCTCGTATCGGCTCTGAGAACTTCAATCAAACCAAATTCATCCTTGTCTTGAGGGTCTTCAAGCTCTGATTCTTCTGTATCAATATTTTTCAAGTCTTGTTTTTTGTCGTGATTCTCAACAATGTATTTGGATAAAAGACGATAGTCATTCTGAATAGTCTTGAGATATTCAGCTTCAGCCATAGTGGCAGGAACGATATCCTGCTCGATAGCTTGGGGAGAATACCACTGCATCAACTGCCAGGAGTTTTTATACTCTTGAACTTGAGCATTAGAGTTATTACCCATCACCAACCCAGGCATCTGATAGACACCACAGGCAATACGGTCTGAACCCCAATCATAGATATTCGCCAAACTGTCTAAAACCTGTTGGCTGGGGTTATTGAGAATATAACTATTATTCGTAGGATCTACTTGATAAGAGACCCCCTGATTTTGCAGAATAGTCGGTAGATAATTCAAATCCTGAACTTGTTGGGGGGTTAAATTATCTTTAAAACCCAAGTACCATTGATTGTTGATTTGACTAACTTTCATCGGACCAGTATTTTTAGCCCAACCCTTAATAGAACTGCGGTCGAGTACTAGATCGTAACCGCGATTTTCCGTTCTTTTTCTATCTACCGCCACTGTCCCTTTGGCAATAAATGCTGGTAGAGGACTATTAACATCAGAATTAGCTAAACGAAATTGAAAAGGAGTATCGGCAGTTCCTCCCAACATAGTAGAAAGACGAGGAGAGATCTTGCCGTGACAGTCTCCCGTGCGTAGGTCTTTTGCTACCTTTCGCTCTACTTCACTTTGATGCTCAAAATCAACAATTTTGACGGTAATTGGTGGTTCTAATTTAGAAATACCCTCTTTACAACTAGACACCAACAATGAGCCGTAACGACAGCAGTGATCTGGTTGAGAAGCAAAGAATTGGTCTCGTATTTGGGCGACTACTTCTGGTTCTGCCATAAAAACAGTAGCTCCAGAAGCCAGTAATACTTCAGTACAATTTCCTAAATTAAGGTTATTTAGCTGAGAAAAATAGGCTTGATAGTTGTATTCTTTATCCCTAGTAGCCCGCAGCAGCTCGTCATCAATTTTGACTGCAACTACCCGTTCGGCAGCATCGGGTAATAATTGAGAAAGGAGACAATTGCCTAGATCTTGAACGCCGTCATAATCTTGATGAGCTATATTGTAGACTCTGATTTTAAGACCAGAATCTGGTGTTTGACTCATGATATTTCGGTATAAATTTAAAAGTTACAGCTACAGTTTTAGATTTAGCTGATGCTTATCAACCCTCATTTGACTAATAAACTGTCTCGTACTTTAGTCCTATTTGAAGCCCAAGCCGAACCATACCTTTAATAGTTAGCGATTTGTCTTCACCTACACTTGAGATCTAACTTTGTATCAGTATTCCTAGTCAGAGCGATTACTCCCATTACTGTTATCGATAAAATAATTGCGATCGCTATTAAACTAGTTTGAGCAATTATCTAATAGATTTAGAGAATATTACCGTCTTGGAGACCGAAATAAGCTCTGACCTAGATACACTAGAGAAGATGTTGACATGAAAACTCAAGAAGAAGTTTGGCAAAATATAAGTCAGATTGTCGCAGGTTATCCTCTACTCGAATGCTCTCGCTGTGCCATTTCCGTTATGGAATGGTTAAAGGCAAATGGCATAGAGGGCAAAATTCTGAGATTAAAAACCAAGAGACGGAGTGAAGTTTTTATTATTAGCGATTGCGTAGCTAGCCGAAGGCATCGCTATGGAAGTAACGAATCTATCACAGAAAATGGTATTCATTATGGTGTGGAGGTTTTCGGTAAAGTATTTGATAATCTGTCTACAGAAGGTTTATCAAGAGAGGCTTGGCTTAATGATTTTCACTCTCGTAGCAACCAGTTTATTGTAGATGAATTAACCTCTTTATAAATTATTGGCAAGTTGTAGGAAAGTGTTTTATGAGCGATTTATATGAAGTCTTACAGAAAATTGAAAAATCTCCTGGGATGTATATTGGTCGTCCTTCGGTCAGCGATTTGTTTATGTTTATCGTCGGTTATGAATTTGCTCGTAGCGAAATGGATATAGAGTTAACTGAAGCAGAAAATAAGTTTTACGAAGAATTTCAGCCTTGGCTACAGAAAAAACTAGGAGTCAAGTCAGTTACCTCTTGGGCTAAGTTAATCATGCTTTCGTGTCACGATGAAAAAATTGGTTTTGAATCTTTTTATCGTTTGTTGGCTGAGTTTAGACAGGATGAGGAGTTGTTCGCCAAAGACTCGAATTCAGATTTAGTTCATCAGTAAAGAGCTAGTGATCATGTAAGCCGTTCGGAAAGAGCGATCGCTGTTGTAGAAACAGGACATCAGGTTAGATTCAAGAATGCTCCCAAACAACATAGGAAGACTAAATAATCTAATAAAATAGTTAATTATCGTCCCACTGTGAAATAAACTTTTCAAAAGTGGGGTGATGTTTCTAAAAACCTTTGAAAAAAGTTGAAAAATGACTAAAGCTAATATCAAAACAGAAAGCGAGTTTTCTCAACTAGTCGAGCAACTGACACATCTAGCGCAAGAGGGTTTGAAAAAAGAAATTGCTGCTCATAAAGCGAAAGGTAATCCGATTTTTTACTCTTGGTCAGGAATTTCTATTATGGAATTACCAGATGGTCGTCTTTTTGAATACAAATTAGATGAGAGCGGAACTGAAAAAATTATCCGCGAACTTCCTTAATAATGACCTTTGCCACATCCATTTTAACTGTAATTGCAGGTTCTAACGGTTCGGGCAAAAGTACCTTTACTCGCTACACTCAAGAGACTTTAGGCGTTCCAGTTATCGATCCCGATTTAGAAGCACGAATAATTAGACCAGACGCGCCTGAAACAGCAGCTATTGCTGGTGGTAAACAAGCTCTATTACGCGCTCGTACCTATTTAGCTAACGAGCAAAGCTTTGCAGTAGAAACAACTTTATCTGGCAACACTTATCTTAAGATGATGACGCGAGCCAAACAAAAAGGGTGGCAAGTCAATTTAATCTACGTGGGTGTTAATGATGTCCAAGTTAACATTAAGCGCGTGGCTCAAAGAGTTGCACAGGGGGGACACAATGTACCAGAACCAGATGTGCGTCGCAGATATACGAGAAGTTTAGTCAATTTAGCAACGGCAATCCAAAAGGCTGACTATATTATAATTTACGACAATTCCACCGTAGCAGGATATCAACCAGTACTAACTATCGAAGCAGGAAGAGTGACAAAATTTATTGACGAGTTGCCTGAATGGATTAAATCGTCACTTCCACCAGAGTTTATTGCTTAAATTCTCCTTTAAGAGCGCAAGCTCTTACTGTTGAGCGATATTTCTTTTTTTCTTTCGCTTAATCTCAACACTAATAAGCTGTTCGGAAAGAGCGATCGCTGTTAACTGACAAAGTAAGCATTAACTAGTAGCCTGGTGGCTTAGATTGACCAAATTATTATTATGGTCAATTTATATGGCTCAACACAGATTTAGCTCGCCATTGATAGGCGATCGCCCTGCACCAGTTAAATTTAAGCCTAAGTTAGTCTGCCATAGCTGGGCAGAATTAGAAACTCAGACAAATAATTGTCGTGCTTGTGGGCTGCATGAAGATCGGATTCAAGTAGTAGCGGGGCGGTACAGTCACAAACAAGCAGAACTATTGATTATTGGTGAAGGACCAGGACAGGTAGAGGATAAGGAAGGTCTAGCTTTTGTAGGTGATTCGGGTAAACTATTGGACATTATGCTGGACTCGGTAGGATTGGAGTCTTGGTACATAACCAATGTGGTACGCTGTCGTCCTCCAGAAAATCGCACCCTCGACAGTCCCTTCAACGCGGGTTCCCCGCGCAACGGGCTGTCTCGCAATCCCACCAAAACTGAATGTCAAAGTTGCTGGGGATTTTTACAGAGTGAGATTGCTTTGGTTAAGCCCAAGGCGATTCTTTGTCTGGGTAAAGTGGCAGCTAGAACCATATTAAATACCCCAACTAAGTTTGAGAAACTATTGCGGATTCAGCATCAGTATTTTGAGTATCCAGTGTGGGCAACCTATCACCCTGCCTATCTACTTCGTCAACCACAGTTAAGCGAACACAGTCCAAAATGGCAAGTATGGCAGACTTTGTGTCAAATCAAGCTGTATTTAGAAGGCTGTCGCCTTTAAAAAGGCGATAACTAGTTATTAAATTCATAAAATAAACTGATTATGCCAAGAGCTGCTAGTAAAACCACTACTAAGACAACTAAAACAAGTCAAAATCAAAACAAGATCGAAGAAGCTCCGCCAACGTCCAACTCAGCGTCAACTAAATCTTCATCTCAGTGTACATTGAGCATTAAACCAGGGGAACTATCTCAAAACTTAAGACTGCTCAATACGGCTATTGGTTGTAACCAAAAAGGACTAGACCGCCTAAAGATTGAAGTTAAGGATAGTCAATCAATTTTTAGCATTGCTGGGGATACTATTGAGATCAAGATACTACACAAAGCTACCAAAGCTCAACATCTAGAACCAATTCAAGTAAGTTGCAAACAATTTAATGACATTGCTGCTAGATTAGACAACTCAACTCAAAAGTTGGAACTAAATTCAAATGAAGTCAGCATTGCCAATCGTCAAGGAACTTATAATTTACGACTCAATACTTATAAAGATATTCTGCCTCAAAATAACGCTGAATTTATTCCTGTAGCTACAATCAAAGCTGATCGGTTCAAACAGGCTTTAGATAAAGTTTTACCTTTTCTTAATAGTGATTCCAAAGAAGTGACTAGTGGAGTCTGCCTTCAAATCCAACGATTAGAAGATGAAGATGGTCAAGAATCTTTAATACTTACCTTAACTGGTTTATCTATTCCAGGAATGGGAACTACAACTATGATTATTGAAGAGGTTGAGACTGATGATGTAAGTGAAATAATTGAGGAAGACATCAAACTAGTTTTACCTAAGAAAGCGATTTCTTTTATTGCTAGTAATGCTCAGGACTTTATTCTTTCTATTGCAGATAATTCCCTAAAATTTAATTGGAGCAATACAGAGTGTACTTTAGAAACTTTTCAAAGTGACGAATATCCAGATCTAGAAAAAATCAAAGCATTGCTAGAAGATAACAATCTCGGCGTGACCTTCAATCGTCTAGATTTATTAAATGCCCTCAAAAGACAACAGGTAATGTCTGATGAAGTGGAATTTAAAATTGAGGAGGATAATTGTCAGTTGTCTCATGCAACAGAAACAGGTAGTGGAGCCGAAAATGTATTTTGTAATTGCGATCATGACGAATCTATATTTCTTTGGCTGCATACGGATTATTTAATCAAGGTTATCTCTGCAATTGACGAGCAGACTGTAGAATTCAAACTAGATTTAGAGGCAGAAGCAGAAAGAAAAGGTTCTAGTCGTATCGTCATCAACGACAAAAATACAATGTACTGTTTGGCTCAATTAGTTTCTAGTTAATAGTCCTGTCGGACTTAGTTAGGAACATGTAGTACCCAGGTTTTAGTCTGGGTCTGTTTTTGAACCTTCTTCCGTCGCGCATTCTCCTTCAATAAAACTTGCTCAAATGCGCTTGAGAATCTCTATTATACTACTGTCATGAGTATAACCCGTCGCGTTACTTTTAGACTTTATCCTAGCAAGACTCAAAACGAGAGGCTTCATAACTGGCGTAAATTACACAAGTTGCTTTATAACGCTTGTGTTAGCCAGAGAAGCACTGATTACAAGCAGTTTGGGAAATCGATAAACTATTTCGACCAGCAAAACTGTTTGCCTGAGTTTAAAGAGTGTTGGATAGAGTTCAAAGAGCTTGGTAGCCATGCACTACAAGCGACGGTTAAACGTGTGGATTTTGCCTTTCAACGTTTCTTTAAGCTCAAGTTAGGCTATCCCAAGTTCAAATCTGCCAGACGATATAAAGGATGGACTTACCCTTGTAAAGCGGGGTGGAAAGCTTGTACAGAAGGCAAAAATGGTTATCTGAAGTTAACCAACCTGGGCAATATCCAGATGAGAGGTCAAGCGCGGGATTGGGGAACGCCTAAGACTTGTACTATTTTGTTTAAACAGGGTAAGTGGTATGCATCGATTACGGTTGACTGCGTACTAACTAGAACTCAGGCGGACACGGGGGCGGTAGGATTAGACTTTGGGACTCACCATGCAGTAGCATTTAGCGACGGTACGATTATTGATAACCCAAGGTTTATCAAACAATCCCAAGACAAAGTTAATCAACTAGCTAAGAAGAGTAGAAGAAAACGCGCACCCAATTATAAAAAAAGAATTCGTCCCTCTTGTCGTTGGGAAAAAGCCAACCAAGCCGTGTCTAGAATACAGTTGAAAGTAGCCAGACAAAGACAAGACTGGCAACATAAAGTAGCTTCAGACATAGTAAGCGGTAATAGCTTCGTCGCTACTGAGCAATTAAACCTTAAAAACCTAACCAAAAAAGCAAAAAAAGGTAGTAAACGAAAGAGGCAAAAAACAGGTCTTAATCGCAACCTTTTAGACGTCGGTATAGGCAATCTAAAAAGTCTAATTAAGTACAAAGTAAATGAGGTAGGAGGTATCTATATCGAGATACCTACTCGCAAAGTTGCTCCATCTCAAACTTGCCCAGGCTGTGGATCTCGACGCAAAAAAGATTTGAGCGAAAGGATTCATACCTGCGATTGCGGGATAAAATCTCTCGATCGAGATGTAGCAGCAGCACAAGTTATGCTTAATTACGCAAGGGGTAAGGAACTTACCTCTTCAGATGTGGAGTCGCCAAGCTCTATCTTATGCGGAAGTATGAGACAACTTGGGGCGAAGAAGCGTCAGAAACTTGTTCCAAATCTTTGATTTGGGATGAGTAGTTCATTTTAATAACAAAAAGAATAGGCGTTGGTAAATGCGTAATCTTTTGCTTTTCTGCCTATGAATAACAGTTATTAGAAAGCTAAGAGCTAATAGCTACGAACAGTAACATTTTGAGCAAGGAAGCCCGCGTCGCCGAAGGGCGCAAGGGCAAGTCTTGCTGTTGTAAGTCATTACTTAAATCAGCAACGCCAAATAATATGAGTTTAGCCGTAGAATATAGACCAATTCGTTTCGATCAAATTGTGGGACAGTCAGTGGCAGTAAATATTGCTGTTGCCAGTCTCAATCAACCACAGATTCACACTACTTATATCTTGGTTGGTTCATCTGGTTCTGGTAAAACCACTTTAGCTAGAATTATTGCCAGAGCTATAAACTGCAAACAGCGAGATGGTTTTGAACCATGTAATCAATGTGATTCCTGTCAAGCTCACCTACGAAACCAACATTTAGATATCAATGAGATTGATGGTGCTGACCGTAACGGTGTTGATGATGTCAGAGAGATTATTGAACAGTGCAAACTTAATACTGTTGTCTCTAAATACAGAGTTTATATTATTGATGAGGCACATCAAATGAGTAAGCCTGCACAAAATGCCTTACTCAAGATCCTTGAAGAACCACCACGCAATACTATCTTCTTGTTGTGTACGACTGAAGAAGACAAGCTTTTGGAGACTATTAGATCTAGAGCTAGAATCTTGAGATTTAATACTGTCAACCGAGATTTAGTTATAGGTTATCTAAATAGTGTTGCCTATAACGAAAAGATCCCATTAACTGAGGAAGAGGCAAACAGAATCTATGACTACAACAAAGGTTCAATTAGACAATGTTTGCAGACTTTAGGAACAATTTCCCCCCAAGTAACCGTAGCAGATCTCTGTCCCCAAATTAGTCTACATGAGATTCAAAATCTATTCCTGGCTTTGGAGATGAGGGATTATTTAGCTATCAATAGCATTGTTCAGAGGGTAATAGACCAAGGCTTTTATCCCAAACAATTGTTAATTAGCTTGGTGGATACAGCCATTAATATGATGACTATGCCCGATATCAAACCTGAGTTTATCTTTAATCTCAATCGGGTCTTAGAAGTAATTCTACCAGACGTCAATCGTTTAGGGACGAGTTCTAATGCAGTTACTAACTGTCGCTTGGCTTTATACGAAGCAGTTACAGTTTGGCAATCAAATAAAGAGAACACAGCAGAAAATCCAATAAGAGACGAGTTAATCCATAATCATCATCAAGCTACGAATACTCCTCTCCAGACTGATTTTCGACAAGTACCAACACCTCAACCCCAAATTCACTCCCAGGTTCAATTGCCTACACCAGTATCTCAACCAGTTCATCAACCCCTTGCCTTTCAGACTAGCCATCGAATCAGTCAGATTGCCCAAGGAGCGTGTATCTGACTTGGATGACAACCAGCTAAAACCCATGCCAGTCTTAGATATTTATCTGGGACTGGCATTTTGTAATTAGATTTTTACCATGATTATTTTACTTACAGGGGACGACACAACCCTGATCGAACAGAAGATTCAATATATATTGAAGAAAAACAATTTAAAGAAGTACTCCAAAACCGATCAACTTAAAGAAGCTTATTTCAAGTGTTTAACCCAAAGTTTAATCGATTCTGTTACCGCTACGGTATTACAAGTATCACCAAAAGACTTGAAACTAAACACTTCCTCTATTGCCAAACTACAAAAGTCTCAAAACTTACTGTTTATTGTTTGTGAGAACTTTGATGGGCGAACTAAATTAGGACAGGCATTAAAACCCTACCTACTTTCCGAGTCTACTTTACCAAGCAACTGGAACAAGAGAGAAATTAAACAAGCAATTGACTACTATGCAAAACAATTTGGCTTAAATTTGAGTTATGAGGTTAAAGACTATCTTCTCTTAGCCCTCAACAATAACTTTCCTTTACTGCGTTCTGGTTTAGAAACTCTAGCCTTACTTTCTCTTTCCCCTTCTTTAGAATTAACTAAAGAAATAATTCCTTCCGTTCATGCTACTGCCATTGACCTTAAGGAGATGATTCTTAGGCGAAGACGGGAAGAGATTTCCACCTATGTAACCAAACTGAAAGCCGTCACCAACGAACAGATGATCTTAGCTAGCTTGAGTACGCAGTTTACTCTCCTGATGCAAACTGCTATTGGCAGTAGTCAAAATCTCAATGATTCGGATATTGCTAAATTAGCAGAGATTAAAAATCCCAAACGACTTTATTTTCTTCGTAAGGAAGTAGCCCAAATATCTGTCGAACAGTTAATTTGGCTCAATCAACAGATAAAAGACACCCAATTTCAGCTAAGGTATCATACCTGCGATCTTTCAGCTAGATTGATGTTGATGTGCTGTTGGTAGCCATTAACAAAATTTTGAGCGTAATTGGCAAATCTGGTATTTAGCAATAATTTCCCGATTTGCCCGAACACCAAATTTAGTTCGGATTGATTCCATATGGGTATTTAGGGTGGTTTTGGCTATATTTAGTTGTTTCATGATACTGACTAAAGATTCTCCCACTACATACAACTCAAATATTTCCAGCTCTTTAGGAGTAAGTTTGTCTAGTACCAAATCTAAATCGGCAAATAGTTTTACCAACGAGCCGAGCATAGTCATATAATTATCTAAAATGCCTTGAGAATAGTAACTTCCACCACTATCAATAGCAGTAATGGCAACTGTTAATTGTGATTCTAGTTGGGATTGAGCTACAACCCCCTGACAACCAATCGCCCAAAGCTGAGGAATAATTTCTGACGTTGGTTCTGAGGTAAAATAAATTACTTTAACTTGAGTCTTAAGTAACGATTCAATAAAATTTATCGTCTCTACAGTCGGTAGAAAATCACTGGTAACTGTAGCAATCTCAATATTATTTAAGAGTTCTGCCAAACTGTTTTTTTCTAAGTCTTTTAAAGTAATGTTTTGCAGTTGGTGGTTAGAAACAAAATTTTTGACTCCAATGACATAGAACAGGTTGTTGCTAAATAAGGCAATAGTTTTGGACATGGATTCTAACCAAGACAACTCACATCCACCATTTTATTCAGCTATTGCCAATTTGGTAAGTTTGGCAACTTAGGAAAAGCGTAATTATATTTTTGTTTAAAATATGCGTTTTTCACTCTTCAGTTCAATTCCCAATACTTGTATTATTGCCAGGGACTATGACCAACAAGAATTAAAGACTAAATACATTCCCAACTTAAAACGAGAGTTAGAACCAGGCTGGCTCAAACCCTACCTTTTTCATATTGACAGTATGCTTTATGGTCGATGGGAATACTGGATGAGGCTACAAATTGTACCTACTGAAAAATATCATCTCTTACAAGAACCAAATCCAGATAAACGGCTAGAAAATATTCAGAATCAGATTCTGCCCCAAGAGCCAATTCCTCAAATTACCTTTGGCGAAGGCTATGTTTCCAGCCACGATAAGGGGCGAAAAATGCTCGATATCTGTTTGGATAAAATGCTTACCCAGGGAGGCTATGTCAATATTATGACTAGAGTCGAATATTTACTAGACTGGCTGCTTTACGGCTTCGGTCATCCTCACCCCTGGTTTAGAAAACTTCCTCCCGAACCCCATAGCTGTCAAGGATGCAGCATGGTTCTTTATCAATTATTCGATCTTTTTCCCTTGCTATATCGACCAAAGGACTACTTTGGAGTATTAATCGCTGAATCCAAGGGGAAGGGTTCTCAAAAACATACTGGCTATTTCCCTACTCCTGGTTCTGTAGCTAATATGATGGGAAAAATGCTCTTTGGCGAGCAGCTAGATACTCGACTCCAAAGAGGTTGTGAGCCTGCCATCGGGACGGGAGTAATGACTCTAGAAGCCAGCAATCAAGTCTTAAGTATGGTAGGAGTAGACATCGACAAGTTAGTTTTAAAGGCTTGTCTGGTCAATTGGTATATGTACTGCCCGTGGTTTGCCGAACCCATATTTTATTTAGCCGAGCGCACGGATTTATTGTGGGGTAATGCCCTAGTTGCAAAAGAGCATCCTCAAGCCCCCCAATCGATTCACCAAAAGTATTGGCTAGAACAATATCAGGATATCTGTTCATTCGAGCTAAAAGAAAGAGATTGGCATACTGAAATACCAAAATTTGTCGATAGTCAACCTTCAAAAGTTGCAGCCCCAGAATTTTCTGCTCCCAAAGCAGACGAATCATCAAAAGGCTTCGGTCAAAATCCTAAGTTATCAAAATCTAAAAATTATCGAAGATCTAAGAGTAAGAAGAAATTTGATGACGGACTATTGGGGTAGTTTTTTGCATTTTCATACTTCTATAGTGGCATAAGTACATAATTGTATATTTGTGCCATTGTGAAATCGCATAATTATAGAAGGAACAGTTTGAACCAAGAGTGAAAATATATCACTACAAAATTGTATAATTATGTGATGACATAATTATGTATTTATATAAATGTACAATTGCATAATTATATATTGGCACTATTTTGTTCTCGCTTCGTAACCCAGTCCTCTAATAGGTCGTTGATGAGAACTTGTAGATCCTGCTTCTGTTCTTGGGTGGCAAGATGATAACGAGCTTTAGCTTTAGTTCCCCGATGGAGAAAAATAGTGGTAGTTTCATAGTTTGGATCGCTACGCAAGCTTTTCGGTCTACCTGGTCCCTTAGTTTCTTCTGAAACTTCGATTTCAACTGGTGAATGATTGATATCGGGGTTTCGATTTACAGTCAAAGTAGATTCTGTTGTCTCAACTTGAGGCAATCGCTTGCCATTCTTCCCAGCCTCGTCCTCATTTTTAAACTGAATGGATTTAGTTTCATCAGCGCGAGAAAGCGTTGCGGGGGACTCCCCCGTTGAGCTTATCGAGCAAGAAGTTTGACTAGATTCAATTTCAGTAAAATTAGAAGTAGGAGGTGATTCATCAATTTCCTCAAGAACTTTTTTTCGTTGACGACTAAGATCTGCCAAACTCAACTTATTTTTTGCCATCGTAAATTCTGTGCCTCCAATGCCTCCAATTATGTTTTTACAAATTAAATTAGTAGATCGCGAATGGTAAACGTTAATTTTCAGAAAGATTGGGTTCTTTCGTGCTGCGTTCATACCCGAAGGGTTGGGCGTAGTTATTGAACATAAATCTCCCTACCTAGATTTTGATAACATTCCCAAGCTACAGTTGAATAACTATCTTCATACTGATCGACAGTTACTCCAGCCAGAGGGGATTTTTCGATCGCCGTGTACTGGTAAATTGTTGAGACAAATACCGGGATCTCTTCTGCTTCTAAAAGTTCTCGGGCTTCTTGTTCTTTACTACTTGGTATTTTTTCGCTTCCTCCTGGTCTTTTTCTGGGTGGAGGCGTAATGGTTAATAGTGCTTTGTAATTAGTTCCGTACTCAACCAAAATATCCCTAGTTTTAAGTAACGCATCTAAGTCCAATACCCGTGGCGGGCTAGGCATAATTAAAAGATCGTACTCTTTGGCTACTGCTTTTATATCTTCTCTTTCTGGTCTGGCTTTAGTATCCGCTACGATATGTTTGGCTTTTCTAATGTGTTTTACCGATCCCTCAACATTGCAGACTTTAAAAGGCAAATTACCCCTGTCTGCCCATCGTAAAGCAGAGGCATTTTTATCAGCATCAATAAGCAGTGTATCTCCAAACTGTTGCATATAAGCTGCCAGGTGAATCGCAGTCGTGGTCTTACCTATGCCCCCTTTAAGCCCCAAAATACAAATATCCATTACTTGCTTATGATGTTTACACCGCCTAACATAACACCTGTAATTCTGAAATGGTAGAGTGATAAGCTTACAAAATTATAAAGTTTTACAATTTTGTATTTTTGTAATTGCAAAATAGATGGTTTAAGCGTTTGTATAGCAACAGAAAAATTTTGGTCGAATAACAAAAATTAATTAGACCAAAACTTGGTTAAATAATTATTAAAGCTGGTTTAGTAATTCCAATGATTGAGTGAGATAAATTGATTCTGGAGAGGGATTTGAGCAGCTTCTAAATTAGCGATCGCAAACACGATTATTTTAAAGCTCATCTTCTTTAAAGGATCGGCTTCTTGGTAAACCACACGGCGGCTTTTGAGTGGGAATATTCCTACTCAAAACGCGCCTTAAAAATACCAGGATGATTAGGATTGGCTTGATGAAGAGCTTTGAAATCTCGACAATTAAGAGTCAATACTATGCGATTTTTATCGATAGCATAGCTAAAAACCGTTGAATCTGGCTGGCTCATCAAACCAGCTTCGTTAACTGTAACTAGATCATGTCCTGCTTCTCGCAGCAATCTGACTAATACTTTGTCTTGGGAGTCCTCATCAATGAGTAATCTTAGGCTCAAGAATGACTCCTCTCTCTTCTAAATAACGGCGTTCTGCTTTTGCTTCTTGTTCGAGCAGTTCTCGATTAGTTTCACAGTAGATGATCGCTTCTTTTACTGCTGCTATTGGTAAATCTTTACTATCTGCTATCTCTTCTGGACTCATCTCATTAACAATCATATCCGACCATACAGTAAAAGCAGTCAGCTTTCTTCCCTTAAGATAAAGCTGTTTACGCCATGATGAGAGACGTGGTTCTAAGAACTGCCATTGGGTTTTTGAAGTATTAATAGTCATGTTTATGCTGTGTTTACGCGCTATTAAGTTTTTCGGCGATCGCTTGTCGAACAAATTCTTGCCAATTATCCTTGGCTTTCAACTCTTGCTTCATGGAAGCTGGCACTCTGATTTGCAATCTTTCTCTCAAGGGTTCATCTCGATCTGTTGTAAAACTATATTTTTTTAAGTCTGGATTTCCCCCTGGACGACCGCTAGATTTTGTTCCTGGCATAGTAAGTTTTTAATTGGTAAGCTTGGTAAGCACAGATTCATTATAGCAGGTAGCCATACAAATAAATTAAAATTAACAATTGATTTTTGCATGTATACTTGCTACAATAAATATAAAGGTGGTCTTGAGCCTGAGAAACTTTAACCACCTTTATATTGAAACCATTCACGCGAAAATTGAACATGATTGATTTATACATTAGTGTAGAGCAAGAAAAACGAAAAAAACAAGAACTTAAGGACGCGATGTTGAGCGAGAGGGGTAGCGATTGCGAAGCAAGTTGTTTAGACTTGGTGTCCTGCCCAATCGAAGCTTTCGAGGAAACCTCAAACATTTCAGAGGGGACGATAATCAAATCGAATTCGAGTACTGTAGACCCCCGTGCCATCTGTGATGACGAACTTAGTTTTGAAGATGAACGAGATAGATTAAAGTTGGAACGCGAGGTAGAAAGAGCATTTTATAGAGCAGGATGTGCTTTAAAAGAACTTCGAGATAGAAAACTTTATCGCTCTACTCACAAAACTTTTCAAGAATATTGCCAAGATAGATTTGGCTTTACTCGTCGTAGAAGTGATTATCTTATCAGTGCAGCAGAAGTTGTTGATAACTTGTCTGGCGAACCAGAAGCAAAACTAAAACGAGAACCATTGGTTCTCATTTTGCCTACCTCAGAAAGACAATGTAGACCTTTGACCAAGCTCGAACCAGCGCAGCAGAAGGAAATCTGGCATAAAGCAGTAGAAACGTCTAAGGGAAAAGTTCCATCGGGGAAAGTTATTTCGGCTCTTGTCGCCGAAATTGAGGGAAAGCCTATATCTGGTCACCGACCGCATATGCGGAGCGGTAAAGGACAAGCTGATTCTAGTAATAAAAATGAGAACTACAGGCAATTAAAAGAAGGAATCAATTATAAGCAAGGAATGGGTTGCGAATTTTACGTGCGAGTTAGCCAAGAGACTTGGGAGAAGTTGAATAAATATGCAGAGTATGTCGGTACGGCTACTTTAAATGGTGCGGTGGCAAGATTACTAAACGAAGTAAATAATGGTGTTATCTAAAATAAAGTATCAAAATTCGTTAACAGGGCAATATCGCATTATCGAAGAAGATGACTTCCAGCAGATGTATGGTTTAGCACGTGATGTAGATCGTCTTCGTGGTGGATTGAGAATGATTACAGTAGCCGTCCGCGCTGCTCAAAAACATCCCGACCGTGAAAATCTAGAAGTATTAGCCGAGGCGGTTGCCATGTTAGGAGAGTTGCCAGAACTCCCAATCAAAGATAGTTTTGAGCTTTTGATGCCTGAAAATACAGACTTCGATGACGATGATGATGTTATGCTCGATCCCAAGGAAATCCAGCCACCTTTCAGCAATAAAGCTCCTATTCTGGAGGATGAGTTAGATTGAGCGCAACAGATAAGACTCCAGAGAGTCTAGAAGAATTAGAGGCAAGTCTTCAAAGCCTTTCCCATGACATCCAGCCACTCTCGATTATTCAATCTTTCGCTAAAAATATTGGCAAAACTAAGGCACGGCAAAAGCTTTTTAATGCCAATGGTGCATTAGTCCGACCTCCTATAGAATATCAAGTGTTGCTAGACCAAGGGGCGATCGCTCTAGACGAAGACCCATTTATTTTATTGCAAGGAGATATTATCAGTTCTGATACTGCTTAACGGACATCTCACGGTTCTGAGCTTGGCTCAGAACCCGTGTCCTCCTTTATGGGAGAGCGCATCACAGGTGCGAAGTTTGCCATTGCTAGTTCTACCTGCGACCTCATACCCAATCGTCGTCGGTACGCTACTTTGCTACGATTACAGCCAATTACCGTTGATAATCCTTATGCCAAGCAACTTTTGGGAGAAATGCTTAAGTTTACTTCAACCCAAAGAATGTATCTTCCACCATTACCAGGAGATTCAGAAACTATTTTAGCAAATGCTATTCTTTTCGATGGATTAATTCAAATCAGACTGGAAGATTTGTTGATGTCCACACGCCATGCCAGCTTAAGTTTGGTAGGATGGCGTATTTTTGGCTCTATCGTGCGCACCATTATGGTTAGAGCGGGAGAAAGTGAAGTGAAAATGAGAACTAGTCTTCCAATAGAGTAATGAGTAGAGAATCGGAGTCCCGAACTTAACTGGCGCGATCGCATCAAGCGTTGGGGTAGCCTCTTGATACCTTCAAGTCGATTATTTATACAATTCTGCAACTGCATAAATATAAAGTTATATAAATATGTACTTACAAAAATCTAAAATTATTTTGACTCTGGAGGCATGGGTAATAGTTCTTCCGCTGCTGCCAGTCGAAGATTTAACTGTTCAGTAGTCCAATCTTGTCTTTCTCTAGCATTGAGCTTACTGAGATCGATATAGTTATCTTGTTGCTGCTCTTTAATTTTTGCCATTCTTTGAGCTAGTGCGGGGCGAATTTTCTCTTTCCAGATTACAGATTGAGCCTTTTGTTCTCGTTGAATATCTTCAAGCGGAACGCCAATGCGACCCATTAAAGGACGTCTGGTATCATTTTTGTCTCCATAACCAGGATTGGCAATAATAGCCTTACCCTGGGGAAATCGCTCGATCTGATCGACGCTAATGAGGGGGACTTGATGAATTTGTTTACTAGTAGAAGTAGAACCACCATTGTGTCCTGTAGAACGAGAGACAGAAGTAGTGACTACGGTTTTATTGCCAAACTTTTTACTGTATTCTTCAGCTGTACCTGGATCATTGGGGCCAAATAAAATATGGGTATAAAGACCAGAGACCAGAGCTTTACCTCGCTTATCTCCATAAAGTTCGTAAAATTGATTCAAGTTTTGTGCGCCAATAATTGGGATGCCACCGTTAGAGCGATATTCGTTGATAAATTCCGATAGCTTGGCAAAGACTCCTAAACTGGGAGCTTCATCGATACAATAACAAAAAGGATTTTTCCTTTTTTTACTTAGGTTCTCGACAATACTCAAGTGCATACACATGGTAATTAAAGGAGCAATCACGCTGCGTCTGCGGTCATCTAATTTCATCACCAACAACTGTTTGGGTTTGAGGTAAAGGGGAATAGTACTCTTACCGATCATGCATGGTAAAAGGTCGTTTTGAATAAAGCCAGAAAAAGTGATTTCAGCAGTAGTCTTGATACTGGCTGCCGTTTTTTCCGAGTCTTTAGAAGAGAGAAAATTAGAAATAGTTGCAGCAATCCAAGGATCGAGTTTTTGGTCGTCATTCCGTCTTACAGCCCAATCAAGACGCTTAACCAGGTTGGGTAGTTGAGTGATGGCATAAACCATCGATAAATCTGCATATTGACTGGATTTAGCCAGCTGCATCAAGCCTTTAGCCAGCATTCCTCCAGTTTGAAAAAAGAAGTCTTTTTTGCCATCCCCTGCTCCTTGAGAATCAATTAAAATCTTACCCAGCTCTCCTGCGGTAGTGGCATCGCGGGGGTCTTTCATAAAATCTAGAACATTAATGACACAGGTATAGTCGCTACCTAAGGTATTGGGGTCTTCATCTTCTTCTGTTCCCACACCACCAGGGGCAAAAACATCTACGGTATAGCCATAACGAGAAGCTAGAGCCATGTGCAGCTTCATCTGATCTCCCTTCTTGTCATAGAGCAAGACACTTATACCCTGAGCAAAAAGAGATTCTAAAATTCGATCAATGGTGGAAAAGGTTTTTCCCGAACCAGGCGCACCCAAAACTAATACTCCTCTACCGATATCGGGTATCCAGGTAGTAGGCATGGTGTTATGAAGCAACACCTGTAACCGAGATGCCCATTTAGACCCTAAAAACTTGTAGTGGTATTGAGGCGTACCACACCAAGCTGCACTGGGATTGCATTTACCACTTGCCGTATTTTTCATGTGTTTAAATGCCAGGTTAGTGGCGTGAAGTTTATCCCAACGGTTAGCCATGCGTGCAGAGGTCAATTGGGGCTGTTTGTTACCTAAAGATGCCCAAATCATTACTAGACCTAAAACTCCTGCCATAGCTGAAAGTTGAAACAATTCTGTCTCCCAAAGTTTTGGTTGAGATGTAGGACTGGCGACTACAGAGGCTTGAGTTTGAGTCTTAGCGATTGAGTTGAATTCAAAATAGTTAGTCATTGTTCTTAAGTCAAAGCTCTAGCGATCGCTCCAAATTGCCACTTAAAGGTAGGCATTACTCCAATTGAGAAAAGCATGGCTGTCGCCATTAGCATCAGAAAAACTTTGGAATCAATAATTCGGGACATAACAGGAAGGAAGACTATCTGTTTACCTTTCCAAATTAACGATTAAACAATGGGACTACCCTATGATGCGAACAATCTTAAGTCGTTCATTAGTCCCCTATTACTCTCAGTCAATTTGGCATAGTCCGAACTAAAGTACTAGCTTATTCAAATTAATAAAATTTTTTAAAACAAACTATGAACCGCAGATTTGATTTTTATAGTAGAGAACAAAGTAATGCTTTGCTCGCTCAATTAAAAGCTAGACGCAAACAAGATTTTGAGTATCTTGTGATTGAGGGGGAAGAACATTTAGAACGATGGGTAGCCGAGATCGAGCGCAATAGCAGTTTTATTGCTCTTGATACTGAAACCAAAGGACTCACTCCTGCTCCTGGTGTGGTGAAGACTTTACAATTGGCGTACAGTGAAGAACTGCCAGTACTGATTGTTTATTTAGACAAAATTGAGGACAAAAATAGCTTGAGGCGGTTACTTGGCAATTCAAAATTACTAAAAGTCGGACATCATCTTAAATTCGATATTCTGATGCTAGAAGCAGAAGGAATCAAAGTCCAACCACCTTATATGTGTACGATGCTAGGTATTGAGGTTTTAAAGGCAGGAGCAACCAGACAGGCGAGTTTACAGTTTACAGTTAAAGAGTTACTTAATA
>NZ_PVWF01000147.1 GCF_003003995.1 Pleurocapsa sp. CCALA 161
AAGAGAAGATTCAAACAATTGTAGAAGGAGAGTGGAAAAAAACCAAAAGAGGCAAAACTCGTCAATCGATGGCTAGATGGCTTGGTATTGAAAGCCCAAAATCCGTCGTCAAAAAAGAGCAAAAAACTTTACCTGAATTGAACCTAAAGCAAGCCAATCTTGACAAGAAAGCTGTTAAAAAAGCGATTGTTGACAAACCGACTCCTCTTGATGGAATCTCAAATTGCGAAGGTGCACTCTTGAGCCCAGCACAAGCAATCGCTACGCCTTCTATTTTACCAAAATTAGAGACTCATTCAGTTGAGGTTATCAAAAGCAGAGCAGACTTAAACCTAGAACTACAGTCAGAAGACAGCGAATTAGAATTAATAGACGAGGTAGAAGTAATCCAAGTAGCAGAATTAGAGTTGGCAGAGCAGGCAGAACAGACAAAGGTAGTAGCAGAAGACAATTGGCAGCCAGATTTGTCGGGATGGAGCGTTTTTAAAGGTTTATCGAAGTAAAATTGGGAGAAATACCATGTCATCAACCAAATCGAAGTTTAGGTCTATGACTTTGGCTCAACGACTAAAGGTAGTCAACAGTACATATATTTCTTATCCTCGATTTGATGAGATTCTAGATGCGATTGAATACTGTCATTATTTCTCTAGCTGCAAAGACGAGCCAGAATGTTTGTTTCTATCTGGACATACGGGAGTAGGCAAGACTACTATCTATCACACTTACGCCAGCAAATATCCTCAATACATCACCTGTGATCGCACGGTGATTCCGATTCTAGCCGTAACTATTCCCTCCCCTGCCACAGTCAAAGCTGTAGTTTCTAAACTTCTATGGCAGCTTGGCGATCCTGCCTACGAAAAAGGCTCTATCGGCAAGCAAACCATCCGCTTAATCGGTCTAATTAGAGATTGCGGAGTTCAGCTAATAATCTTAGATGAATTTCAGCATTTTATCGACCGAGATTCAGCCAAAGTACTCAAGACGGTATCAGACTGGCTTAAAACTTTGATTCTGGATACCAATCTCCCAATTGTTCTAATTGGTTTGCCTGAAGCCGAACAGATTCTTAAGCTGAAAGACCATTCTCAATTGAGTCGCAGATTTGCTAATAGATGTCGTCTGAGTCCATTTAATTGGCATTCTGATAGTGGAGAAGAGTTTCGGACTTTTCTTCACTTAATCGAATCTCAGCTACCGTTAGAATCTGACTCAAATCTATCTGGGTTAAATCTAGCCAGAAGATTTTATTATGCTTCCGATGGAGTTGTCGCTTACACAATGAAGCTAATTCGTTATGGGACTTATTTGGCTCTCCAGCAGGAAAAAGAACAATTGGATCTATCTATACTGGCTGTGGCGTTTGAAAAATACGTTCATGCCGATAAACCAGATAAAGTAAATCCTTTCTTGAGCGATGAATTTGAAGGTGAGGGGTGCGTCGTCTCACGGCGCATACCCAATCACCTTATTGAAATTTATCAGCCACATTCAGGTTCTTCAGGACATGTTGAAGCAACCAACAGTCGTTTGAGATCTGCTTCAAAAAAGCGTCGAGACCCCGCGCCGCCGACAGGCGCAAGGGAACGCTCGACAAGAGCAAAACTCAAAGCGTCTTCAGTTTTGACGACGAGGTAAACTTTTATTTTGGCTCACGACCGTACAAATTGCTATGTACACCTCAACCCTATCATGATGAGAGTTTGGCAAGCTATATATTACGTCTGTCTGAAGCCAACTACTATGAATCCCCCCACTGGATTCTTCAACTAGTGAGTTGTTCGGCTAATCGAGTTTTAAAATTCGCTCTCGATCGTAGTAAAGTAACAAAACTCAGTCAATTAACTGGCATAGATGATAAATTGCTCCAGTCAAAAGCTTTCAGAGCTATAAGAGGACATTATTTCATCAGTTATGAAGTAAATCAAAAGGCAACTCACTTGTGTCCAAAATGCTTGAAAGAATCAAGTTATGCTCGATTTTTATGGGATGTTGACATTAATCGAGTTTGCCACATACACAGATGTAACCTGGTTAATAAATGCCCTCAATGCCATCAAAAAATCCAATGGTCAAGACCTGGTGTCACCAAGTGCAAATGTGGTTTTGATTTTCGCGACTCGGCAGTCACTAATGCTACAAATAGCCAGGTAAACTTTGCACTTTATCGAGTTGGATGTTGGGGTGACGCTGAATGTATGAAACTAGTTAAAGCAACTTATAGAGAAGACAATCCATTATTCTGTTTAACTTTCGAGCAGTTTGAGCAGTTGTCGAACTTTCTAAAATTCGATATCCGAATCTGTTTGAGTCACAAAGGGAATCTGGCAATGTCTCAAGATATATTGACTAAATTCAATTCAAAATCAAAATTGCTTTCTTCTGAGGAATTAGTGTTTGACTTTTTTAAAGATTGGAAACATAACATCAATTATCTCTTTCAATGGCACGAAGATAACTCGCTCGGCAAAAACTCAACTAGGCATACTATTTTGGCTATGGTTTTCCGCTTCGTTGAGTTTTCTAGCTTGTTACCTGTTAACTGTTTGTTATCAACGCAGCTAGAAATCGCTTTGAGAAAGTACCTCTATGATTACAACGTTATACAGATTGAGATAGCTTATCGCTACTCGAATGATTGTTATAAAGAAAAATTAGATTTGGATCGAATAGAAGATTGGCTGCCAAGATTAGGTGGAATGCTAGACTGTCACGAACTGACTTTAACCAGACTAATTTGGGTTGGCCAGCATATTAAGTCCCTTCGTTGGCTCAAGGGTTGTTCGGCTTGGCAAATAGTTCTCAATCGACCGCTTTGGAAACTATTTGAGTTTAAATCTAAGTTCGTGACGTTATAATAAATTGTAATAACATTGCTCTTTTTTACTTTGCGCTAATGTCCGATAACTCAAACAACAACTATCCAGTTTCTCCAGCTAAGATTGGCAATCAAGATGGATACCGCTTACCTCGCGCTTTTTCTAAGGATCATCCCGAACTCGTTGGTGCTAGCGGTCATGTTGAAGTTTTGGATGAGAATACGTTGTTAGTTCGTCTAAATCCTGTTAAGAAAACTGAGTCAGAAAGAGACGATGTGATGATGAGTTTGTTTCTGGACTTTTTGATGAAGTTTGCTATTGAAGAGCCTGAATCTCTTGTGGCATATACAGAAAATATGAGTCAGGAGGCAAACGAATTGTTAGCTGGGGTAGAAATCGATGAAGATTAATGGGTGGACTATCTTGTTTCATCCGTTATTTAACGACCAATGGCAGAAATTGCTTCATCTAGTAAAGTCTTTACGTTCACGCTTGCCAACGGACGACTTTGTCAAACATCCACAAGTTAAGCTATTTAAGGCTCTTACCGTTGGTATTGAAGAAAAGATCCCGAACGATCCTAAGAGTTCGTACTTTGCTCTCAGGAAGCCATTGGATAAATACAGTCGCTTAAAGAAGATGGGGCTGCCAAATCGCTACCGACTCTTCTTCAAAGTATTTCCACAACAAAAGGTAATTATTATTTTGTGGTTGGGTTTTCCTAGGAAAGAGGGAGATAAGAAAGACTGCCCTAAAGGATACCGCTTCGCATACTATCGTGTTTTTGCCAAGATGGTTAAAAAAGGGCAATTTCCTCTCTCACTGAAAGATCTTATTGATTCGGATAATGGGCAGGAAAGCTAATCCTAAATGTGTATACTGTGCCAAGAATTACCGCACCGAAGACGAGGCAAGAGAAAAAAACGCCGAGTGTTATGTCGAACATAACTGCCGTGTTAAACGCTATCGTCTAAGATCGGCTAACAAAGTTAATGCTAAACGTCGCGCCAATAGTGCCAGAGAAAAAGGAATTAAGACCATAACACCAATTCTCCCTGAAGCATATCGCGCTGAGTTGGAAATCTACGGCAAAGAAAATCAGTTTGTTCATGCGATCGCTCTCAAGATCTATCAGGGCAATAAACTTTCTCATCAAATGTTACCCCAGCACACGCAGGGACTCAGACAGCCTGAGCTTGAAGAGTATATCAACAAACTGCTAGCTCATTTAAAGACTGAATACGGAATCGATTGTTTTGGCTTGATTTACTGGCTTAATGCCGATGATTGTCCTGAATGTAAGCTTCACTTCATTAAGACCACAATATTAATTTGATAAATTTGGAATAGACAATCAGGGTTTACTTCCAATTGTCAGATTTTTTCATCTTATGCGCGAATTAGTTCGGATATTTTCATTTTATGAGTTAATTATTTTCAACTTATGTGTTAATAACTATGTTCAAAGCACTGAAAACTCGTAGAGATATTTTCAACTTATACTATAACTAACAATGTTATTATAATAGTTGTTATAATATTGAGGTATTTTGCTCTATGTATACACTTAAATTAACTACGGTAGGTTCGTCTACAGGGGTAGTAATCCCTGTAGAAATGCTCAAAAGCATGAAGTTAGAGAAAGGAGATTCTCTATATGCAGTTGAGACACCTGAAGGATACGTGGTGAGTCCATACAATCCAGAAGTAGAAAACCAGATAAAGCAGGGTCGTGCTTTTATTAAGCAAAATCGAGAAGTTTTTAAAGCTTTAGCTGAGTGAGTGAGCCAATCTGGATCGATGCGGATGCGTTGCGTTTGTTGCATGGAGAAAGTCTTGCCGAATTCGGAGGACTTTCAGGC
The DNA here is from genome assembly GCF_003003995.1 of Pleurocapsa sp. CCALA 161. Taxonomy (GTDB): domain Bacteria; phylum Cyanobacteriota; class Cyanobacteriia; order Cyanobacteriales; family Xenococcaceae; genus Waterburya. The sequence continues at coordinate 4,685 of NZ_PVWF01000147.1, forward strand.
ATGAGAGACAAAGGTTTGTTCTTATCTGCTTTAGCTCGTCCGCGAAATCTTTTTGTTTATGAAGAGGTGACAAATATTTCTAGACTAGCTGCGGCATATGCCTATGGACTTGCCAGAAATCATACATGCGGGCAAGCCCTTTGTTTTAGTGACGGTAATAAACGTGCTGCTTTTTTGGCTATTGGTATGTTCTTGGCGATTAATGGTTTCTTATTAAAAGTAGAGCCAACAGAAGCAGTAAATACAATGCTGGCTTTGGCTGCTGGAGACTTAACAGAATTAGATCTTGCCAGTTGGATTGAAAAATTTATCGTCCAAGCTTGAGTGTAGTGTTGGTTGACTCTTGATAATTTTTCCTCTCATGTATGTCTTTTAATCAACTAGATATTTTGCTCTATTGTTTTTGCCCTTACCCTGGTTAGTTAGCGTTTAATTTAAAACAGTTAAGCCTGTTTGATGTTAGTTTCTATCAAACAGACTCAAAATATTAAATTCGTCAGCAAGATCAATTTGGAATAACGTTTACCGCACAGGGCCCTTTCTTGCCTTGTCCGACTTCGTATTCTACTTTCTGTCCCTCCGCCAGGGTAGTGTTGCGATCGCCTTGAATTTCCGAAGCATGAACAAAAAGATCTTTGCCTCCGTCATCTTGAAGTATAAAACCAAAACCTTTTTCCTCATTGAAGAACTTTACAGTACCCGTACTCATACAGTTTTCTCTTTACTAAATAAATAATCCAGATGACCGAGATTTTGAAGCAATAGCTCACGGTACTCCTTTTAATGAAACTCGCGCTTGAATCAAACAATGGGTAGAAAGCCTAATCCTAAATGTTTGACGTTTGACATCCTCTCACGCCCTAGAAGCCCTAAAGGACATTGTCCTCTTATGGGATTAGCTTCGCGTCAATTGCTTGGGGCTGGATATCGTGATTCCCCACTAAACGAATCGCACGTAGACTTACACTCACTCCACATTCTTTATTATATGAGTCGCATTGTCCACCCGCCTCTTTGATAGTTTCTTCGACTAACAAGCTGAAAAACAAATAAACTGCTTACTTTTCTGCCCTCGCACTTCTACCTTCGTTCAAAGCTATTTTGCTATAATTATTGATATCAAAAGTTACATCATTTTAAACATCAATGCGTACTACTATTACTATTCCAGATGCTCTAGTGGCTGAAGCTGACGCTCTAGTTGGTAGCGGAGGAATTGCTACCCGTAATCAGCTTATAATTGAGGCTTTACAAAATTGGGTTGAACTGAGGAAGGAAGAATTAATCGATAATGAGTTTACAATGATGGCAAGCGATTCAGATTATATAGCCGAGACGTTGGCGATTGAATCAGAGTTTACCCAAAGCGATCTCGAAGTAGCGACCTCCAACGATGATTAGAGGAGACATTTATCAGGCAGATTTAGATCCAACTCAAGATTCAGAGCAAGCTGGGAGGCGACCGATAGTAATAGTTAGTCGAGATGGAATTAACCGCAGCTCTCCTATAGTAGTAGTTGTGCCAATTACTAAATTTACCCCAGAAAAAAAGATTTATCCCAGTCATCATTTAGTCAAAGCAACGGATGGTAACGGTTTGACTCAAGACAGTATTATCAAGTGCGAACAAATTAGAGCGATCGCCAAATCTCGTCTGTCACGCAAATGGGGTAGTTTGAGTGAAAAGGATTTAGCAAAGGTAGATACTGCTCTAAAAATAGTTTTGTCTTTAAAGTGAATGATATCGATCCTGAATCTGAGTGATGGGCAGAAAACCTAATCCGACTTGTCTTTACTGCGCCAAGAATTACCGCACAGAGGCAGAAGCTAAAGAAAAACATCCTGAATGCTATGTCGGTCATAACTGTCGAATTAAGCGAGGTCGTTTAAGAAATCCTGGCAAGGTCAACGCCAAACGCCGCGCCTATGCTGCCAGGAAAAAAGGTATTGCCACTATCGAGCCGATCTTACCCGAAGCCTATCGCGCTGAACTTGAAATTTACGGCAAAGAAAATCAATATGTTCATGCGATCGCTCTTAAAATATATCAAGGCAATAAGCTCTCCCATCAAATGCTACCGCAGCATACTAAAGGACTTAGACAACCAGAGGTAGAAGCGTACATTCAAAAGTTGCTTAGTTATTTAGAAACAGAATACGGAATTGATTGCTTCGGACTAATTTATTGGCTCGATCCTAATGATTGTCCAGGATGCTGTTGAGACAAGCAATATGCCTAAGAACTGATTTCGAGCAAATCAATTTATTGTGGCGATGGAGCAATAATTTTGTCAGATAATCCCTTTGTACAACTTATTCAACAGGTAGACAGTATTCAATCTGCCACTATTTCTGACGAGGTAAAACTCAGACGATCTGGAGAACTTATCTATTTCGTCAGTGAACAAATTCTTGACAAAGCAAAGGCTCTGTTAGAACAGTCGCAACAATCGGAAGTTGATGAAACAGATACTAAAATTGATCGCAGTTTCAGTGATTTTATAACATCACTTACTCAGCAGAGCATTAGTACAGTTTTTCTAGCCAAATACCTTCAGCCTCAACCCAAAGCAGATTATCAGCGAGAGGGAACTAGGTCTATTAAATTTTTATCAGCAACTGAAGCTTTAGACGAACTAACAGAAGATTTAATTGAGTCGGAAATACTTACGCTGGCTTATGATGAGAATATTGAAGTTTGGATCGAATCAGTAGAGCAACATTTGAAGCTATATCCAAAAGTGAATACTTTACCAAAAATAGCTCAATTGAATGATTTAACTTTAGCTCAGACATTTGTTGCAGCGTTATTTGGAAATTTTAGACTAGAGCAATTTGGCGATTTTTACGAAGTGGATCGACTTAAATTATTTAGATAAATTTGTCTCTACCTTATTTAGCATCAACAACAGCCTAATATTTTATTATCGACAAGGTTCATATCTAAATCTTGAACGCAATAACTGAATACTTCTTCTCTAGCTTGAAAAATCTTTTTTATTTCATTGGTATCATCTGTATGACCATAAAATATTAATCCCGCAATTCCTGTATGTTCAAATATGTAGTTTATTATCAATCTATAGCTCTGCTGAGATATTTCTTTGATACCTTTGTTTAATTGAGCAATAATATTAGCTTTAAAATTATTCTTCTTACAATACTGCTCTACTTTTCGCTTCATCATGCGTTCTTGTTCTTCGGTATCGCAGCGAAGATATACCAAGACAGTTTGCTTTTTCAGAGATTGGTATACAGGATCGTTCTTAAATTTTTGAACTAAAGCTTTGTTGAACACTCGTTTACCTTTAGAGCTTTTCCTCGTAAACTCTATGTATCCTTCCTCAACTAGTTTGTTTACCGCAGACTCAGATAGGTTCAGAATATTCATTACACCTCTTAGATATATCCCATCTGCCATTGGCTTTCTCTAAAAAATTACCCAAATACTGTTAGATTAACTGCTTGCTATTACTACTATTACAGCAAATCAAATTGAGTATGTAAAGTAGAATTAAAATCTACATTTCATTTCGATCAAAACTCAACTTCAAATTCTCTATTTTTTCTATTATCTTCGGGAACAGCGAAATTATTTGCAACCTGTATTTCTTGTTCATCAAAAACTCTCTCTAATAAATGTTTTATTTGGTTTGGAACGTAATTCTTGATATCTACCTGACTCCAACTCACTTCAAGTTCAGGCTTTAATCCAATTATCTCATTCTGATTTACTTTATTCACAGCAAACATATCCTTCTGAAAATCATAGTTCACTCTATGTTCTAACAGTTGCGAAAAGCTAGCTTGATGTAGCTTACATCCTCTTATTTTAAAATCTTGCAGCCTGTAACTAATACCTGTAATTTTTCCTTCTTCGACTCTTAGTTTGGAATCTATTTCGAGTCGTTGGAGTCTAGCCAGAAATACACTTAGACTTGGGCGATCACGACTGGCTAAATCTATTCCTGATTGAATTTTTATGGCATGAGGAACTGTTGGTCTTTCAGTTGTAGATCCCACTTTATACTCTTCTACCTCCCGCATCATTCGTTTTGTTTGACCAGTCGTAGAGGCTTTGTATTCACGTTGCTCAGAAGAAGCAACAATAGTCAAACTGTGTTCGATCTCTTGTTGTCTTAAGATATTTTCTAACTTTTTCTTGTCATAACCGTCTACGACCCTTTTTCCTTCAAAATTAATCGCATTAATCAAGAGGTGAAAATGATCGTGTTCGTGGACGCGATCGTGTTTTGGATCGACTCGACCATGACGTACTACTAAATATTGATTGTTGTCATAACCCAATCCATTTATTATAGCGATCGCAATTTCTTCTATAGTCTCACGGTCTAACTGTCCATCATCAGGGGCAAATCCAACAGAAATATGTTTGACTGGTTTTTTAGTACTCGGTCTTTGATTGGCACAAGTATCTAATTCCCAAGTCATTGTATTGCGATCGCCTCCAGCCAAATTTGTATCGATTATTTGAGGAGTTTTGCTGGGGTCTAATAAATAGTTAACCAGTCCTCGGAAGTCGCCGCCAGTATTAATATTACCGATCACTCTTTTTTCTGCCGATTATTAGCAGCCTAATTTGATTCAACTCTTGGTTAATGCGTTCGGTATAGCTTCTAATTGCACTTAGTTCTTCTGGTAAGGGATAATTTTCGGGTACTTTGCCACCCTCTAATCTTTCAGCATTAAAGACTTTGGCAATTTGGTTGATATTATTGCCAATCCTTTTTAACTCTCTGGCAATTTCACTCATAACTCTGTAGGTATGCCAACTAACCTTGAAAAGATGCGCTTTTTCTATGGGCTTATGTAAAACACATTTAGCTATGTATTCAGTTCTAGTCAGGTTTAATAGTTTGGCTTGGCGATCAATAATTGCCAAGTCTGATGGATACCATTTAGTTTCTACCCG
>NZ_PVWF01000148.1 GCF_003003995.1 Pleurocapsa sp. CCALA 161
TTTATAGGTGTTTTTTTAGCATTAATACCGCCTTTTATTTGGGGTTGGGACTGGGAAACGACTATTTATCGAGCGCTTATTTTTCTGGTGGTTGCTTCTCCCTGCGCTTTGATGGCGGCAATCATGCCGACTTTGCTATCGGGAATCGCCAATGGCGCACGACAAGGAATTTTGTTTAAAAGTAGCGCTACTTTAGAAGCACTCGGACAAATAAAGGCGATCGCTTTTGATAAAACGGGAACCCTTACCACAGGTCAACTACAAGTCACCCAAATCATCCCAGTCACAGAAAGATCGGAGTCTTATTTGCTAACGGTAGCAGCCACCCTAGAAGCTTATTCAGAGCATCCCATTGGTGAAGCGATCGTGCGGGCAGCACAACAGCGAAATTTATTCAAATTAGAGGCTAGTGACGTTCGAGCAGAGGCAGGACAAGGGATTGAAGGAACGATCGAGGGAAAACGAGTTTGGGTTGGCAAGCTCGTTGGTTTAGAAACAAATACTTCGCTAACAGCAAATCTAGAGCAAACTTGCTCTAGCTTGGAAGAGCAGGGCAATACAGTTATCTGGATTATCCAAGCCGACAGGTTATTAGGTGCGATCGCTGTTGCCGATACAGTACGCCCAGAAGCACAAACTGCGATCGCGCAATTGAAAAAACTAGGAATTAAACAGATAATTATGCTAACTGGCGATAACGAGCGCACGGCTCATCAAATTGCTCAAACAGTCGGTATAGATCAAGTGTATGCCGAACTGTTACCAGAAGATAAGATTCATATTTTACGACGACTTCAGAAACAATATCGAACGGTAGCAATGGTTGGAGACGGAATCAACGATGCCCCTGCTTTAGCTCAAGCCTCTGTTGGCATTGCGATGGGAGTAACGGGAACTGATGTTGCTTTGGAAACCGCCGATGTGATCTTGATGGCAGACCGATTAGACAGATTAGAGCGAGCAATTCGTCTGGGTCGTCGCGCTCAAAGCATTGTCAAACAAAATATTATCTTCGCGATCGCTTTTATCATTCTGTTACTGACTGCAAATTTTGTAGGTGGTATTACTTTACCTATTGGTGTGATTGGGCATGAGGGATCGACTTTAGTTGTGACATTGAGTGGACTGCGACTGCTGCGAGGCTAAATTAGTTAGAATACTCGAAATAGCAAAGATTTCAAAAGTTTCTTCGTGCCAATCATTTCACAGATGTAAACCAAGTCTAATTTAATGGCGATCGTTTATCCTTTATCCTTTAGGGCTTTTTAAAGAGTTACATTTCATGAAAAATGTTTCCAAAGCTAAAAGCTAAAAGCTTAAAACCGATTGACAAACAACGTAGTCTCTTAACTTGTCAGCAATGACTAGATCTCTTAACTAACTTTTCATTTTAGCTGCCGATTCTAACACTTCTTTTGCCGAAATCCCATCTCCTTGAAAGCCAAAATACCAAAGCGAGGCTGCTGCTTCTGCTCTAGTGATAGGTTTCTTGGGTTGAAATAGGGTGGTATAGCCAAACATGCGTCTGACGTTAGAGCGATCGCCATTTTGAAAGTCGGCATACAAAGCTCTCGTGGCAGAGGAATCGATATCAGCAGCATCTTGAAATCCCCAGCTTTCCTCAATCGCTTGAATAGATGCTTTAGGTAAAGATTTACGAGTATCTAAGGGTACTTTCCAAGTAATTAAATCAGCTCTAGTCAGAGGAGCATCTGGGCGAAACAGTAAATTAGTGCTGTCTTCCGTCAAGCGAGAAGGAATTAAACCTGCTTCAGCCAAACTTTGAATTGCTTCAAAATCTGGATCATTGGGATTGACATCATTAAATGCAGGTTGGCTGGTTTTATTTGCCCGATAAATTTTTTTACCAGGATTATCGGCATAATAGCGATTATTAGCCGCCATCAACCAACGAGCATATTCCCCACGGGTAATAACTTGATTGGGAGCAAATTTTGCTAAATCGACGTTAGCCTGTTTGGTATAGGGAGTTAAAATGCCCAAAGCAGCAACTGATTCTATAGGTTGCTCTAGTTGTGGAGGGATTTGATCTAAATCTGTAAAATCGGGAGCAGATGAATTGTAAGTATTTTTATTTAATGTTGCTGTTGAATTAGGTTGAGCAGTATTTTGCTGAGTTTTCTCTGATAAAGATTGAGTTTGATTTTTTGCTGGTTGTTTAGCAGTTTGAGGATTGGAAGGTTTAGAGAAGTTGTCTCCTTGAGAAATACTAGATTGGGGAATGTCTTGGTCTAGAGGATGATAAACCACTGACATCCTCGTGCTTTTGTCCTGAGATTCTGGATTATTTGCTGATTCTAAAAGAGAAAGCTCTACTCTAAGGTTATCTTTAATGGCGATCGCTCTAGCTATTTTTTGCTGAGGATTAATCGTAAAGGGTTTGATCAGATCCCAATCATTTGCTGGCAATTCTGCTAGATAGTAATCGGCGACTGCTTGGCGATTATCTTTCATCTTCCACAGCATCGTTCCTGAGTTTTTGTTTTTACTAGACTTGACATCTAATAATTCAGCCTGGGGATAGATCGGAAAAGTTTGAGTGAAATTTAGCGCTAGGTTGTTATTCGCATTACGATCTCGATTATTTGACGATGCTGATGTTTTTGCTTGAGGGTTAGCAGCAGGATCTTGAGTTTGGAGAGACACTTCTTGCGCCTTTTTTTTCAACAGCGGATCTGCTCCCACTAAGTCTTGCAAAGCTGCACTATTACCGCAACCACTTAATAGTGTTAATAGACTGGTTAATATAATTCCCTTAATTGCTAGACGATCGCTTTGTTTAAACATGGCTACTTGCCAAAAGTTAGTAGTTATCAATAATTATCTAATTTTAATACCTAGAGAAGACATCAAAGCATTAACTGGTTGATCTAGGGCTTACTCATTGGTCATAAGTTAAGCTTGAACAGAATTTGTTAAGTAGGTTTGAGGCATCAAACGATCGGCACAAGCCAATCCCATTTTTGCTAAATATTTAAGCGATCGCGCGCGCGCGCGCCCTCTGGTTCAAAATTGGTTTAGAACTAAGACAACCAAACTTGAAGTGCGTTTTTTAGTTTACTTGACTCCAAAAATTCGATATTAAGAGCCTTTTACTAATTCTGTATTGGTCAAATAAAGCTGATAACAGGGAAATTAGGGTACAGGAAAATAGTTTACATAGAATCAATCAGAAGCAGGCACTAGAATGCCCCGCTTTTTTGTTAAGCGCTTAAACAATCGAGCTACATCTGTTCTTTTACTCTCTACAGTAATTGGGTTATTCTCCTAAGTGAGCAATTTTTGAGGAACAATATAAAGCACGAGCCGTTCCTTGCTTGTGAAAGTTTTGCATGTCAGAGGCGTAAGGTGAATGCGGATAGCGAGACTCGAACTCGCAAGGCGTAAGCCACACGCCCCTCAAGCGTGCGTGTCTACCAATTCCACCACATCCGCAAATTCAACACTATGAAAAGGATTAATTTAGATTTTAGCACCTATAAATGCTCACCATAGCAAATATACTTTATCACATATTCAACTAGATTAATTTGGTCAATATATCTAAGAACTATATAAGAACCATTTGGTATCTATATAAACTATATCGAGCGATATTATTTTACTCTCCTCAAATTAACTCAAATGCTGAAATATTTTGTTCAGCTCTTAATGCATTACTTAATCTACTGGTTGTTGAGCAACGCTAAAAAAAGTTAGTTTATAGTCTGACTGATTTTTAGCTTGCTCTACTTCGTTAAATCGTTAACTGCTATACCTAACACAGGAACATTGGAAATTTTAAGTTGTTCGACGGCTTTCGTAAGTAGCGAGGTATCTATTTTACCCAAACCTGTAACCAGGATAACTCCGTCTGTTTTACCAGCAAGAAGATTAACATCGGCATAGCCAACCAAAGCGCACAAATCATAGATTACCAAATCAAAATTGCATTTGAGTTCCTCCATCAGCAAATGCATTCTTCCTGATGCAAGCATCAGGCTACTTTCGTAAGACATCAGTTCATTAAAGCCAGAGCTTAAAAAAAATAGATTATTATTTATAGGTGATTGTTGAATATGTTTTAAAGTCAAGCTAGGCTCATTTTGACTAAGAATATTTTTTAGACCAGTTGCCGACTCTAATCCTAAACTTTCAGTCAAACGAACTTTACTCCGCAAATCTGCATCAACTAATAAAACTCGTCTACCCATAGATGCAGTAGCTTGAGCAAGATTAAGAGCAACAGTAGACTTACCTTCACCAGATATAGTAGAAGTAATAGCAATGGATTTTAAGCTAGTATCAAATTCTAAACTCTTTGAATCAGTAGTAAAGTTTAGTAGCCCCAAATTGGCGGCAAAAGAGCAGAATGCTTCGGTAGAGGAGCAAAGAAATTCTGAAAAAGCTAACTGCCCTTTGTTGTCTGTGTTGTCTGGCTCACGATAGATATCCGAAGATGGTAGTCGCTTAAGATCCATTGAACCTTTTGCTGGAGCAAATAATTGCAGCTGTTTTCTTGTGGGAGTATGAGGAATATGACCAAGAATTGGTAAATTAGTTATTTCTTCTATCTTGGCAGACGAATAAATAGTCTTCTGTGTCTTGTCCAGCATTAAAGCTACACCTAAGCCTAGTATCAGACCTAAACTAGAGCCAAGTAATAAGCGATTGTTAACGCCAATATCGTTGCTCTGTGGTTCCTCCGCAGGCGCTAAAAGTTGCCAAGGAGATTGCTGCTTTGCCGCATCGACCAATAAAGTTTCTTTCTTACGCTTAAATTCATTGAGCTGGCTTTTAGCTATATCTAGATCTTGCTGAAATTTAGTATAGTCATCGGAAACTGTCGACCAGTTTTTAAGTTGCGATTGCAGCTTGGCTGATTGACTTTGTGCTAGTCGCTGGCGATTTTCTAAGGTTTTAATATCATTGACCAACTTTTGTTGAATGATTTCTGCTGCTTGTTCAATCAGACTAACAATTCTCTGTCTTTCTTCCTTAAGAACCTGAATTTCGGCATTTTGATCGGAATAAATAGTAGATTTTTGGCTGAGTTTAATATCAATTTCTCTTAACTGGTTAAGCAAACCTTGATATCTAGGGGTTGCCAAATCAATTGCTGTGGGCGAAGTAGTGGGCTGATTAGATAGTTCGTATTCTAAATTTCTCAGTTTTAGGCGCATTTGCTGTAATTCGCTAGTAACTTGATCCTGCTCTTGATTGATCAACTCGGTGCGATCAGCTATGGGCGTAAGAGATACATCAGGCTCGATAAAGTTATATTCATCCCTCAATCTCTGCATTTTATTTTCTAAACGTTCAATATCCTTAGTAACCCGAGGAATTTGAAAATCAAGAACATCTATTCCTCTTTTGATCCCCTCAGAACGCGTGTTAGCACTATAATCCAAATAAGTTTGAGTGAGAACTTTAATTACGTCAGACACCTGCTGTTTATTAGCATGTTCATAGGTTACTGATAAGACGTTCTTTTGGTTTTGGCTATCTCGAATAAATTCCACCGTTAGGTCTTTAACTAACTCTTGATAGTTGAGTTGAGGATATTTTGCTCGCAAAGTATCAACTGCCTTGGATATAGTAGTAGGACTTTTGAGGATCTTAAGTTGAATATCGTCAAGATCTACTTCAGTAATTTTTTCCCGATCTTTAATATCATCGATAGATGTTACTTTTGTCTCTACATTAATTGTTTCTGGTAATAGTTCAAAACTAGCAACATAAACTGGAGGCAAAAAACTAGTTTTGAAAAAAGCTAAAGCAGTCATCGAAATGGTAATGCTAGCAATAAGAGGCAGACGCCTTACAATAGTATTAGTTAGGTCGAAGTAACTTAAACCCCCTTCAGTATTTTCAACAGTAGGAGAACCATGAAGATAATAACCTTTTTGATTTGTAAAATTTTGATTCATAGCTTTTGTATTATTTAATAATTTCAAAATTATGCTGATTATAAATACAGCTAAATTACTTTATTTACTTTTGCTAGTATTTAAATAAACTATTATTTTGCTTGCATTGTTAATGATGATATAACCATTAAAACATAGATTATTTTTGCTGGATGTTCATAAGCTGTTTTCTAGATAATCATCATATTGTTGTAAATCTATTAAATAAGTAATTTGACTGAAAATCTCTTTTAGAACTACGTATTTATAAGGTATATTAAAACAAAAATATTGTTATATTAATGATTTAGATTAAGTGCATTTTTATCGAATCTTCATTAGAAGCTAGCTGATTATGAAATTTTGATTAGACTTAGAACTATAAGTTGACACTGATTTGAAAAAAAAATAGCATGTTATTATCGTCATCAAACTTTATTTTATTTAAAATAATCTATATTCGATTATTTTAAAATAATAGTTTGTAAACTATTGCATTGCAGTCTAAATATTAAAACTATTTTCTATTTTAGACTACTAAATTCGAGAAAAATTATAGAAAAGTAGAACGAAACGTCTTTTTATTATTAGTTATAAAATAACCTAATTAAAAAACATTATGATACCGAAGAAAGAAGTAATTGATGTTTATCTTACTTGCGTACCATTCGATGAGCAAATGATGCTCATTTTGCGTTGGGCAAAAAATAGAGCCAGCAAAACTGTCTGCCTAGCAAATGTTCATATGTTAATGGAGGCTCGACGAAATTCCTGGTATCATGAAGTACTTCGTCAAGCTGATTTAGTTACTCCAGATGGTAAGCCTTTAGTAATGATGCTACGTGGCTTGGGAATTATGGAGCAAAACCAGGTTTCTGGAATGAATGTGTTTGAAAATCTTTGCGAATCAGCAGAAAAAGCCAATATACCCATTTATTTTCTAGGTTCTACCCCAGAAATTTTGGACAAGATGAAACAGAGGATCTCTAAAGATTATCCCGTTCTTAAGATTGCTGGGATGAAATCTATTCCTTTTATGTCAGTTGATGAAATTCGCACTTCAAGAGATGAAAAGCTGATTGAGGAAATTAATGATAGTGGCGCTGGAATTATTTTTGTCTGTCTAGGATGTCCTAAACAAGAAGTTTGGATGTCTCAGTATAAAGGCTTAATTAATGGTGTAATGATTGGTGTAGGTGCTGTTTTTGCTATGTATGCAGGAATTACTCCTCGCGCACCCCACATAATTCAAGATGTAGGAATGGAGTGGCTATATCGTTTGGCTCAAGAACCTAATCGTCTCTGGCATCGATACAGTTCAACTATCCCACCCTTTATGTATCTTGCTGCCAAGCAACTATTAAATCGAGATAGTGTTAAAAGTATTTTTTCTCAGGCCAATCTCTCCCTAGATATTGACAATCTAGATTTTTCTCCAGAAAAAATTGGCAAGATTCTTCAGGAACAAAATCTGTTAAGCGCTCAGGAATTAGATCAGGCTCTGTTACTACAAGAATTAAACCCTAATCTAAAGCTTGGGGAGATTTTAGTCCGCAATAACTCATTGTCAGTATCGCAGCTTAAATTCTATCTAAAAAACCAAAACGTCAAGCTTGGTCAATTATTAGTAGAAAAGAAAATTTTGAGAGAAAACAAGCTACAAGAACTTTTATCATTACAAAGTATTACTGAGCAAAAGCTAGGAAGCATTTTAATAGAAAATAAAAATGTTTCTAGGGAACAAATAGAAGATATTTTGCTAGAGCAATATCTAAGACGAAAAGGTCTATTTTTGTCGGATTTAGTATTGTCGTAATAATAAAATAAAAATGACACTAAACCATTGTTGTGTTTATTTATGTGTCACAAATTTTATTGAAAATATTCATTTTACCAAATTAAAAGATATTGATGTTAAATTTGAGTATAACAATATAAAAGTAGCAATTTAAATTTTATTTCAATATCAAATATTTTAACAATTATGATTACAAGCAGCATTAAATCTCCAAAAGTTAGTATTGGTATACCTGTATATAATGGAGAAAAATATCTTGAATTTGCTATTGATTCATTAATTAAACAATCTTTTCAAGATTTTGAGATCATCATATGTGACAATGCTTCAACAGATAAAACTGAAGAAATTTGTCGTTCTTTTCAATCTCAGGACGAAAGAATTTTATATCATAGAAATTCTGTCAATATAGGAGCTGCCAATAACTATAAGAAAGTATTTCAGTTGGCAAAAGGTCAGTTCTTCAAGTGGATGGCTCACGACGATAGATGTTCTGTTAACTATCTAGAAGAATGTGTAAGAGTCTTGGAAGATGATCCTGACATCGTGATGTCTTTTCCCAGATTTGTACTCATTGACGAAAATGACAACCCTTTTCCTTTAATTGACAAGAATACTTATGTTGTTCCAGAAGGGAGGATTATAACTACTAACTTACAGCGCAATTTTATGTCAGTCCATCCAAGTAAGCGCTATTGGGAGGTTCTATATCGAACAACCGAATGTTATGAGTTTTTTGGTTTGTCTCGTAGAAACATAATTGAACAAACTTCTCAACATGATGCTTTTTATGGTTCAGATAAAGTGCTTCTGTGTGAACTTGCAATAATGGGTAAAATCAAAGAAGTTCCGAATGCGACTGGCTACTTTAGAATTCATGCTGAGCAGTCTCAATCCCTTAAAAGCTCAAAAGAACGCGCTGAATGGATCTCCCCTGACTTAAACTATGGTGCATTTATGTCTCGAGTTAAATGTCTTCAGGGATATTATCACAGCATATTCGCTTACCCTATTTTTTTATCTGAACGTTTCAAGTGTTTATGGACACTCATAGTTTGGTCAATTAATTTAAGCAACTGGCAGTCAATGCTGAGAGAGGTATTGCGCTTGAAGCTCAATCTTGAAGAGCCTATACAAAATGCTGGAGATCAGGCAAAACAAGGGTTGTCTTAACTAAACGTCTGCTACCGCTACGCGAAAATCAAAAGCATTTTAATTCCAAGGTTTCAAGCTTTTTGAATAGGTACTTTATTTGCGCCCATGTCTACTAGCATGAATTTAGAATAAGAAAAATAAGGGGTATTAAGCTAAAAATGTATCTCGAGTTTAATAGTCCCTTAATTTTGTTTAGTTTGACAGAATTATTTAGTAATTATTAGCTATTTTTGCTCTTAATTACTATTGTTATGTAAATTACAGTCGCACCTAGATAATTAAATTACAGATAAAATTTTAGAGTTTAAGGAGCGTTATAATAAAAAGTTTTTCGAAAAAAATAGAATCTAACTTTGCACAGCTAGATTATCAAGGTTATAACTGAAATATAGCGTCTAATTACGATCTATATTAAGCTTATTAATTAAAAAATGTTTATTTCATAAGTCATTTGATGATAAATAATAAGTTGAAATTGCTCAAAAACCTTGACTAGCTTTAATCTATAGTTAGCAACTTTATAAACATGAATAAGTTCATAAGAAAATTTTTATATGTTACTAAAGGAAAGCACAAATCATTGCTGCTAATGCTTTGGTTGTTTATTGTCAGTTCATTTTTGGAAATGGTTGGATTAGGATTTGTTGGTCCTTTTTCGGCAATGGTAACCAACCCAGAATATATTAATAGCAACGTTTTGCTTCAAGGTTTATACGTCAAGTTATCCATTAATTCACCAGAAAAATTC
>NZ_PVWF01000149.1 GCF_003003995.1 Pleurocapsa sp. CCALA 161
CTTGTCAGGTTAAAGATTTGAACTTGGACGAGCCAGAAGAGTATGGTTTAGAACTAACAAATGAGGATGGGAATGTTCGGGGTGCGAGAAAGAGGTTAGGACAGTGAATTTATCATGCTTTCTTGTGAGCTTTGACTAAAAATACTCTTTCTAGATCAAGAACATCACGAGGCGGTAACTTATCTGTGTAGCGACCAAAATGCGCCCCCTCATCCCCAGGCTGAATTACCTCTGCTTTCCATCCATATTCGGCTAACAATTCCTCTGGTTCATCAAAACCAGAACGGAAATAGCCTTTGTAAGGTTCGTATTCTATGCTTCTAATATTGACTAAATCTAAACCCAAATAACTATCAGCCGTAGCTAACTGGGAAATTGTTTGTAGCAATTGATGTACTTGAGGTTCGGTGAGATACATTAAAAGTCCTTCTAGTAACCAGACTGAAGGTAAGGTAGGCTGATATCCTTGTTCTAATAGGAGGTGTGACCAAGGTTGAGTTAAATCGGCGGAAATAGCATAGTGTTGACTCTTAGGTCTAGCATTTTGGAGAATAGCTGTTTTAGTTTCGAGGACTTGAGGTTGGTCTAATTCATATATTTTAGTTTCAGACGACCAAGTCAGACGGTAAGCTCTTGTATCCATACCAGAAGCTAAAATGACTATTTGATTGGCTTTTTCACTTTGAGTGAGGAGAAAATCATCAAAGAAATGAGTACGAACTGCTATATAAGCACGATCTTGTTCCTTGAGTTGTTGCTCTACAAAAGTAAATGCTTCTTTTCCAGCTAGACAATGAGCAAAAGGATCGTTAAATAAGCGATCTGTTCTTTCTGTTTCTTTAGCCCTCATAGCTGCCATTAGACGAGCCGTAAACGGGACAAATTTATCTGGATCGGGTTTCGCTGGTACTGGTTGTGTCATTTTGATCTCAAGAGGATGACCAATTACTTTAAACGATAATACCTTCAATTAATAATTGCTTATTTTAATCAGTGATCTTTATAACTGACGATCGCTCTCCCCAAATCCAAACTGGTAAAGTCCCCCTGCTCTTTACCGCTTATGATGGCAATTACTCACGCAGCGATCGCCCTATCGGGAACTTCCCTAATCCTCGGCACTACTAACCCTTTAGCCTTGGGTCTAGCGATCATTGGCTCTCAACTTCCCGACCTAGACACTACAACTTCAACCATCGGTAAAATCTTCTTTCCGATTAGTTCATGGATTGAAGATAGATTTCCTCATCGCTCAGTCACTCATTGTCTTCTAGCTACTGCTGCGATCGCAGTTGTCTCAGTCAGCATCGGCTACTTTTCAGGAGACACCAAAGTGGCGATCGCTCTTCCATTAGGTCATCTACTCTCCTGTTTCTCCGATACCTTCACCAAGCAAGGCGTACAGTTGTTCTATCCTTATCCTGCCTGGGCAATTAGCGTTAGTAATCCTCGACGTAGATTAAAGACTGGTGGGGCTGGTGAACTGTGGGTTTTAGGAATTGCGATCGCTCTCCTCAGTCTTGGAATTTATCTAGCCAATGGTGGGGGTATCACTCAGAAAGTCTCTCAAAATCTAGGCTTGAAGGATGGAGTAGTCGAACTCTATAACCAAAATGCTAGTACTCATCAGGTATACGCGAACATTACAGGTTATTGGGCAAGCGATGCCTTCGGCTAGGCGGAGCCTAATCGCACCTCGGCAGATGGGAAGTATTTGATTATCGGTAATGAAGGTAATGAGTTTGTAGTCAGCGATAGCAAAGGTGTTTATAAAACTGGAGAACAGATTATTACGAGTAAAGTAAGTACGGTCGTTGGGTCAGTTGCCAAGACTGAGATAAGAAGTATTAGTTTTGATGATGAAGAAGCGTTAGCGAAGCTTAACGAAGTTATCGCGACTCTGGAAGAATTACAACAAACTTATCCTGGTGCTGACATATTTCTTAATGGTGAATTAACTATTGATTTTCCTGAAGATGTCAAGATTCCTGTTGAACCGAATCAAATGGCTACGGCTGAGTTGGTTGGGAGTAGTTTGAAGTTGAATTATTGTGGGTTGAGTAGGGCGATCGCGTTATTGAAGGAGCAATATGTGGTAGGTACGTTAGAGGTTAAGTTAGTAAAATCTTAGCAAAATAGTTTGGGTCGTTATAATTAACATAATTTTTTTCATTTATTAAAACTGCCTAAATGTTTATTGGAGTTGTTAAAGATACGGGGATTGTTGAACAAACTGAACCTGAATTGATTATCAAAGTTGATTCAGACAGTTCTGTTGAGATTGAGATTGAATCTCATCTTGCTGTTAATGGACGAGTCTTAAAAGTTTCATCAATAGATGATAATAATCAAGTTAGTCGTCTAAAGTTCTTTAATTCCAATCTGAATCAATCTAAAAGTTATCTACCGCCAGAAAAAGTTAATTTAGAAAGAGCAGTTCGTTTAGGAGAAGAAATTCCTGGAGCATTCTTCTATGGAATTCCTACGGGATTAGTTGAGCTTGTTTCCCAAGAATTACTGTCAGATGGAAACGTAATAATGAAAGTCTCTTTTGAGGATGATTTAGTCAACTATTTATCAGTTCTGGATGTAGTTTGTCTGGATGGTGTTTTAGTACAAATAATTGACATAGATAATTATCTTCTTTCCTTCAATGTTTATCCTAATACTCTGAAAATAACTAATTTAGGAGAAAAAAAATCAGGAAATAAATTAAGTATTGAATTAGACCCTTTAACTATTAAGGTGGCCAAAATTTTCCAAAAACAGCTGTTTTAGCTTTATTAAGAGTTGTTACACATACCACAGCAAATGTAAAAAATAATTGCAGAAATTTGACATAATGTTTGTTATAAGCAGCTAACTTTTTAGAATCAGACAATTAACCTCATGCGATCGCATAAGAAAAGATTTATTTTATTTTTTAAATAGATTAATAATGGCTAAAATATCTGCAAACAAAACCAATGACGGCAAAGATCAATTTAGTTCTCAAGTACTGGAAACTAATACTAATTCAGAGACAACTTTAACTGACATTTCTCAGAATCCCGCTTCATCAAATAATGAGCAGAGTAATTCTGCACCAGCTATAAACTCAAAATCAGTTGTCTTTGAACCAGAAACAGAAGCACAAACTAATTTCCATTCAGAGAATGTTAATGGAAGAGGCGAACTAATCAAAGTTGAGACAAAATCGCTGGATGCAAACCAAAAAAAATCAATTTTTCAAAAGTTAAAAGCCAAAACAGCGGCTACCTTAGTAAGTAGTGCGGTAATGTTACCCATATTAGTAGTAGGAACAGCAACATACTATTTTGGTAGCCAAGCTGTCAATAAGCAGACAATCTTGGTAAAACGCTCTGATAATATTGGTTTGGCTGAAACAGAGTTAGCACGACAACAAAAACTATTGGCAGCTTTATTAATCGGTACTGGAATAACAGCTTTACTAGCTGGTGCTATAGCTGCTTTAGGGACAAAACGGCTTTTAGATTCGATATCTAAAACATTTACTCAAGAAGCCGTAGAAGATACTGAAACCCAAATATACAGAGAGTTCATTCATGGTTTAAGCCAGTCAGTTCCGCAAAAAGATATTCTCAAAGCCATTGTCGAAGAAGCACGCATCTATCTAAATTGCGATCGCGTTGTAGTCTATAGCCTAGATCGAGATAAATACGGCGTAATAGTAGCAGAATCAGTGGTTGCTGGTTATACAAAAGCATTAGGCAAAACGATCAAAGATCCTTGTTTTGAAGCCAGATATCTTGATAAATACCGCGATGGGAGAGTTAAGGCTATTGATGATATTGACAAAGTTGAAATGACTCCCTGTCATAAAGAGCAGCTAAAAGCTATGGAAGTCAAAGCTAATTTAGTGACACCAATTGTTGATGAAGAAAATTTATTTGGCTTGTTGGTAGCTCATCAATGTAAATCGTCGCGGGAGTGGCAAAAGGGAGAAACTGAATTTTTACGCCAGCTAGCCAAAAAAACGGGTTTAGCTCTTAAAAATGCTCAGTTGCTAAATGATATGGTTCGTCTCCAAACACAGGCGGAGACGGAGAGACAATGGACTCATTACTTTACCGATGCCATCCAGCATATTCGCGCCTCAATTAAACAAGATGATGTCCTTGATATTAGCGTTGAAGAAGTACGTCGTGTCTTAGAATGCGATCGCGTGGTAGTTTATAGTCTTAACCAGGATAAATATGGGGTAATTATCGCCGAATCAGTATCTCCTGGCTATCCGAGAGCCTTAAACAAAACTATCGAAGATCCTTGTTTTGAAGCCAGATATCTTGATAAGTATCGTGATGGCAGAGTTAGAGCCATTGATAACATCTACGAAGCAGGGATGACCAAGTGCTACATCGAACAATTAGAAACCTTAGAAGTCAAAGCTAATCTAGTTACGCCAATTCTGAATGAAGGTAAGCTATTTGGTTTACTCGTAGCCCATCAATGCAGTCAACCCCGTAACTGGCAAGACTATGAAATACGCTGGGTAACACAAATTGCCACTCAAGTTGGTTTTGCTTTAGATAACGCCAAACTGCTGAAAAAATTAAAGCACGAAGGCTTGCCAACACAATTACTCAATAATTTCAGTCTTGGTATTAGTGAAAGGGTTAATAGGACAGAACTTCTTAAAATTGCTGTCGAACAAGCTCGCAAGGTAATTAAACTCGATCGCGTAATTGTCTATCAGTTTGATGCTCGTTGGAATGGAAATATCGTAGCAGAATCAGTTGTTCCTGGTTATCCTAGAGGCTTAAATTCTCAAATTAAAGATCCTTGCTTTGCCAGAGAATATGGAGAAAAATATCGTCAGGGTAGAGTTAAAGCGATCGCCAATATTCACCAGGCTAATTTAACTGCCTGTCATCTAGAGCTGCTTGAATCATTGGCAGTTAAGGCTAGTTTGGTAGTACCAATTTTGCAGAACGATCAATTATTTGGTTTACTGATCGCGCATCAATGCCAACAGCCCCATTTATGGTCACAATCAGAAATAAATCTATTTACTCAATTAGCTCTTCAATTGGGATTTGCCCTAGATCGAGTTGAGTTAAGAGCAGAATTAGAACTAGCAAAAGATCTCCAGAGAAGTAAGGGTGAAAAACAGGAGCTAAATCACAAGATATCAGAACTACTGATCGAAAATCAGACTGCATTAGAAAGTCTCAAGGCTAAAATTCATCATCAATCATTAGTTACAGATGATTTTGCCAAACAAATCTCACAAATGGCTCAAAAGACTAAAGCGATCGCGGAAGCTACGAATAAAGTTGAGATGCCAAATCAGTCTCATCAAAATCTTCATCAAATGGTCGAACTAATTAACGATATGAAAGAGAAGATGAATCGTTCATCAGCACCTGCACAATTACCAATGGGAGAAATTACCGTCGAAACAAGCGCAATAACTTCAAAACCACTATATCAATACAATCCTGAGTTAGATCTTACAGGGCAACCTATAGAAAAAGTCGAGTCAGCACCAACCTCGATCTTAATGAATCAATTTGTTAGAGATGTTACCAATTTATCAGACCAAATTTTACAACAGTCTTTATTTGTCACTGAATCTTTCCAAAAGCTGGCTATATTTGCCAAACAACTATCAGAAAAAAAGAATTTAGAGGACTAGAACTAATCAAGAGGAACAAAACCTGTTTTAGCGATTAGCTTTTGACCTTGAGGGGTGAGTAGAAAGTTAGCGTATGCTTGACCAATTTGTGACTTGTTCCCTTCATTTTCTAAAAAAACCACATATAGATAATGAGTTAGAGGATATTGGGCAGTACGCAGTGCCTCGAAGTTTGATTTGTTACGTCGTTGGGGACAATCAGCAGCAGGCACTAAAGGCTTTTGATAGGGAGCAACTAAGTCATCTCTTTTTAGACCCAGTGGTAACAGTTTGATAGTACATTGGGAAACAATTGCTGCTGTGGAATCATAGTGAATTCCCCCAGGATTATTTGCTAGTTGACGCAGAGCTTGAGTCGTTGTGGGTATAAATTTTACATTCAAACTAAATTGACGATCTTGAAGAATTTTTTGCTGAAAAATATCCACCATGTCCCCAGTGCTGGGAGGAAGAGAATAGACAGTAATTGGGAGATCTGCACCACCTACTTCTCGCCAATTGGAAACTTTACCAGTATAAATTGCTTGGAGTTGAGGAAGAGTCAAACCAGGAAGATCTAGCTTGGGGTGAACGGCTACAGCAATACTATCCACAGCCACGGCTACTTGTTTGAGCTTTAGACCTTGCTGTTTGGCTAGTTTATGTTCTTTTGGACTTAAAGGGTGAGAAGACTGTACAAAAGCTAACTTACCCTTTAACAGCATCCCAATTCCTGGTTTAGAGCCTGGTGGCTCATTTTGTGGCTGTAGGTATCTTAACTGTAGTTCAGGTCGCTCCGACTGAATAACTGAATCTACTGCTAAACGAAGAGAAGCCCAGGCAGTACTACCACCATAGTTAAAAACCCCCGTTGCTACACCTGGTACACGAGCAAAATCGGGAATATTTTGGCTATTTTCCGCAGTTTTGGAAGCGGGTTGAGATAATTGCCAAATTCCTTTGCCAATTAATCCGATCGCCCAGATCAAAGAAATAAACGCTGCTACACCTACAATAATTGAAGTTAATTGTAATTGACGATCGCTTTGCTTACGCAGATTACCCATAAAATTAATTTTAAAGTTAGTAACGTGCTTGTTTTCTATTCATATTACGTGATAATGTTAATTCAAAATCAAATTGAGCAAAAGATTCTCAATATCCAACTTACTCTAACCGTTCAACTTCAATCAGTTAAGTCACTATAAGTAAAATAGATTACCAAGCTACACCAATAATTATTTGAGCTATTTCGTCAAATTATATTAAGCTATACATAAATATTGTAAGTAATTTTACGGAAACAGAAAATCTTAAAAATTTATTTTTATACCCAGAATTTAATCAGATAGCTATAGCAATCTTTTGATAATTACTTTCAATAATGTTTGATATTTCGGAAGTTATCTAACCTACACCCTGAGCTAATGACTCAATCTACTGATTCAAAACTAAGCAATTATCAGAATCTTGAAGAGCTTTTAAAAATTACGGTCGAAACCACCAGAAAAACTCTAAAATGCGATCGCGTTATTATTTATGATGCTAGTGAACTTCCCCAGGTAGAGGTGATAGCTGAAGCTGTTGATCCTAAGTATGCTTCTATTCTAGGACAAACAATTATAGATCCTTTTTTAGAAGGTGATTATTTAGAAAATTATTGCTATGGGCAGGCTATAGCTATTGAAAACACTTACACCGCAGATGTAAATAAAAATCAATTAGAAAACTTGAAAAAGTTTAAAATTAAAAGTTTAGCGATCGCACCAATTTCTGCTGGCAATAAGTTATTGGCTTTTTTAGTTGCTCATCAATGTTCTAGACCTCAACCTTGGCATCCCGAAGCAGTCAAACTTCTCACAGAGAAGGCGAATATAACAAGCTTTGCTCTGGCAAACATTATTGAAGCTGAAAAGCAAAAAGATCTCAACTTTACAAAACAGGCAACAGAAATTCAACGGAGAAATTCAGCAGGAATGGATCTAGCAAAAAATGGTAATGGTAAAGGCAAACCTACAGAGCAAAAAACCAAGATTCAGGAGAATATAAGTAGTTCGTTTGCCGATGTCAATGGCATAATAGCTAACCAGTTGGGGCAAGAAAACATTCTCAAGACCACAGTTCATGAAGTACGACATCTACTTAATTGCGATCGCGTGGTAGTCTACAGCCTCGACCAAGATAATTATGGTGTAGTGGTAGCCGAATCCGTTGCTGCTGGATTAACTAAGTCATTGGGGAAAAGCATAGACGACCCTTGTTTTGCAGCTAGATATATCGAAAAATATAGTCAAGGTCGAGTCCGTGCTTGGAATGATATTTATAGTGAAGATATCACTCCCTGTTATCTCGAACAATTAGAAGCTTTAGAGGTAAAAGCAAAAATAGTTACTCCAATCATTCGAGAAAATGAACTATTCGGCTTGTTAATCGCTCATCAGTGCAATGACACTCGTAATTGGCAAGAACAAGAAATTCACTGGATAACTGAAATCGCTACTCAAGTAGGTATTATGCTCGATTACAATGAAATATTTGCCGAAACCGACCGAGAAGAACAAAAACTATTAGCTGCCAGTGAAAATCTGTGGAATCAGCATTTTACTGATGCGATTCAATATATTCGTCAATCTATAACTAAAGAAGATATTCTCAACGCTAGCGTTAAAGAAGTACGCAGAGTTTTAAAATGCGATCGCGTAGTAGTCTACAGCATGAACTCGGATAATCATGGCATGATTGTCGCCGAATCAGTTGCCCCTGGCTGGACAAAAGCCCAAGGAAGAGTAATTAACGATCCTTGCTTTGCAGCCAAATATATCGATATGTATCGTGACGGGAGAGTTCGGGCTTGGGGCAATATTTATGAGTCTGGCTTGACTCAGTGTTATGTCGAACAGTTAGAACAATTGGAGGTTAAGGCTAATTTAGTTACTCCCATTCTCAACGAAGGTAAACTATTTGGCTTGCTGGTTGCTCATCAATGTTCGGCTACCCGTGATTGGCAACAGCCTGAAGTACGTTGGATGGCTCAGATTGCTACTCAGGTGGGTTTTGCCCTCGATAACGCCAAGTTATTAGCTGATGCCAAGCAGCTTCAACATCAGCTAGAAAATGAAGCCCAATTGACTAAATATTACACCGATGCCGTTCGCTATATCAGGGAGTCTCTACACAAAGAAGATATCCTGGAAATTAGCGTCGAAGAAGTACGGCGAGTTTTAAATTGCGATCGCGTGGTAATCTACAGCATGAAGCAAGATGATTATGGCACAATCGTCGCCGAATCCGTCGCTCCTGGCTGGACGAGATCCCAGGGTAGAGTAATTAACGATCCTTGTTTTAAAGTTAGATACATCGAGCATTATCGCAGTGGTAGAGTTAGAGCCTGGGGCAATATTTACGAATCAGGCTTGACTAAGTGCTATATTGAGCAGCTCGAACAATTGGAGGTTAAAGCCAATTTAGCTATCCCAATTATCAGTGAAGGGCAACTATTTGGTTTGTTATTTGCTCATCAGTGTTCTGATTTTCGGGAATGGCAACAACAAGAAATTCGTTGGGCAACTCAGATTGCGACTCAAGTAGGTTTTGCCCTCGATAACGCTGAGCTACTAGCTAATGCCAAACTATTACAACAGCAGGTTAAGGATGAAAGTAAATGGACAGATTACTTTACCGATGCTACTCAACATATTCGCGCCTCTCTCAAAACAGGGGATATCCTCAACACTAGCGTCAAAGAAGTACGTAGAATATTAG